>JAJYCT010000256.1 GCA_021778125.1 Myxococcales bacterium | reverse complement strand
CCCGCCCCGCGACGCTGGCCGCGACGAGCGTCCGCACCGGGCGCGGCAGCGCCGCCAGCAGCCGCACGTCGCCGCCGAGCGAGACGACCTCGAGCCCGGCCGCGCCTGCGCCGAGGGCGACGGGCCACGCGCACGGCACGGCCCAGTGCGCGATCACCCGGTCGGCGCCGAAGCGCCTGATCTCCGTCATGGCCCAGGCCGTCCACCGCGTCGCGTCAAGGACTCGCAGCGGATTCTCGCGCACGCGCGCCGCGACGCCCGGCCAGCCGAACGCCCCCCCCGGCCGAGGCGCGACGACCTCGACGCGGTGCCCCGCGCGCTCGAGCGCGCGCGCCTCGGCGCGCACGAAGTGCCCCGACGGATCGTCCTCGGACGCCGGCCAGCTCGTCGTCACCAGGGCGATGCGCATGAGACCGTGGAAGCCCTCGCGGACGGTGGTAAGGAACAGCCGATGGCGAGCCCCAACGCGGTCACGTTCAAGGGTCGGATCCTGTTCCTCACCGAGGCCCCTGCGCTGCTCGAGGCGCAGCTCGCGGGCAAGAACCTCGACTGGGATGCGGACAGGCCGCTGCTCGGCAACATCTCGACCGACGAAATCACGCCCGGGTGGGTCTGTTACTACTACGACGAGACCCTCGGCCGGTACAGCCTGGTGGGCCTGCGCGGCGGCAAGGTCAAGCCCGACGCGCTCAAGAACGGCGGCTTCTCGGTCGTCGTCAGCGGCATCAGCAAGGGCTGCGGCTCATCGCGCGAGACGGCGCCGTACAGCGAGATGACGGCCGGGGTGCAGCTCGTCGTCGCCAGGAGCATCGAGAAGATCTACCGGCAGAATGCGCAGAACATCGGCCTGCTCACCAGTACGGACCTGGGCCTCGTGCCTCGCATCCTCGCGGGCGAGGCCGTCCCGATGAGCGAGTTCACGCGCGGGCTCGACCCCATCAGCGCCGCGATCGTCGAGCACGGCGGCCTGTTCGCGTACAACAAGGCGCGCCTCGCCGGGAAGACGTCTCCCCCCGCGGTGACCACGGCCGCGCGCCCCATGACGCTCTGCGAGAAGATCCTCGCGGCGCACGCGATCGTCGACGCGAGCGCGGGCAAGACGGGTGTTGCCGCGGTGACGCCGGGCGACGCGTTCTTCGCGCGCGCCGACGTGCGCTTCTCGCACGAGTACGTGACCCCGATGGCCGACGCGCTCTTCCGGCAGGGCTTCGGCCCCGACGCGAAGGTGAGCGAGCCGGAGAGCGTGTTCGCGTTCCGCGACCACCTCACGTTCCTCGACCTCATCATGCCCAGGGCGCACCGCGATATGGGCCTCGACGTCCAGGCGCGCAAGCTCGCGACAGTGCAGGACGACTTCGCGGCGCGCAACGGCGTCAAGCTCTACGGCGAGGTGTACCGCGACGGCAAGCTCGTGGGCTCGGAGGCCATCTGCCACAACAAGGTCATCGAGGAGCTCGCGCTGCCCGGCCAGCTCGTCATGGGCACCGACAGCCACACGTGCATGGCCGGCGCGCTCGGGTGCTTCGCCTTCGGCGTGGGCTCGACCGACATGGCCAACGCGTGGCTCACGCGCGACGTGCGCGTCACCGTCCCGCAGACGGCGCGCTTCAACCTGCGCGGCAAGCTGCGCCCGGGCGTGTGCGCCAAGGACGTGATGCTGCACCTGCTCAGCCAGCCGTTCTTCAAGAGCAGCGAGGGCATCGGCAAGGTGCTCGAGTTCGCGGGCGATGGCATCGCGCACCTCTCGCTCGACGAGCGCGCGACGCTCACGAACATGGCCGTCGAGGCGGGCGGGTTCACCGGGATCATCGAGGCCGACGAGGTCGTCGTCGACTACCTGGTCAGCCAGCGCGGCCTGGGCGCGGCCGACGTGCGCCGGCGCATCGTCAAGGCCGACCCCGGCGCGACCTACTGCGCCACGTTCGAGGTCGACCTCGGCGCGATCGTCCCGATGGTCGCGACGCCCGGCGATCCGCGCAACGGCGTGCCGCTCGACGACGTGGGCCACGGCGTGAAGATCGACATCGCGTACGGCGGCTCCTGCACCGGCGGCAAGAAGGCCGACATGGACATGTACGCGCGGGTCCTGGGCGACGCGGTGAAGAAGGGCAAGCGCGTCGCGTCGGGTGTGCACTTCTACCTGCAGTTCGGCTCGCAGGACATCCGCCGGTACGCCGAGGAGAAGGGCTACCTCGAGGTCTTCGAGCAGGCCGGCGCCGAGCTCGTCGACCCCTCGTGTGGGGCGTGCATCAAGGCGGGGCCCGGGTCGAGCGACTCGCCCGATCAGGTGACCGTCAGCGCCCAGAACCGCAACTTCCCGGGCCGCAGCGGCCCCGGCAAGGTCTACCTCGCGAGCCCGCTGGTCGTCGCGGCGAGCGCCATCGCGGGGCGCATCGCGGGGTTCGGGGAGATCTGAGCGGCGGGCGAGCGCCCTCGACTCCTGCCCGCTCTCGCGCTACTCCATCCAGCCCTCGTGAGCGCCCCCACCATCCAGCCCAACACGCACGTCACCCTCGACTACGAGCTCCGCGACGACGACGGAGAGGTCCTCGACGCGAGCGCAGGCGAGGACGGTGAGCCCATCCGCTACGTGCACGGCTACGGCATGCTCGTCCCCGGTCTCGAGGCGGCGCTCGCGGGCCTGGCGGTGGGCGACGAGCGCGACATCGTCGTGCCGGCCGAGGCAGGGTACGGCGAGCGCGACGAGGAGCTCGTGCTGCGCATCGATCGCAGCGAGCTCCCCGAGGGCGGGAAGGTCGAGGTCGGCGACGAGCTCGTGGCCGAGTCGCCCGACGGGGAGGAGGTCGCGATGACCGTCGTCGAGCTCGAGGACGACGCCGTCGTGGTCGACGCCAACCACCCGCTCGCCGGGATGACGCTGCGCTACAGCGTCAAGGTGCGCGAGGTCCGGGCCGCCACGAGCGAGGAGATCGAGCAGGCGGCGTCGGATCTGGACGACGCGCACGAGCACGTCCACGGGCCCGACTGTCACCACGATCACGAGCTCGTGTCCCTGGGCCGCAAGCTCAACTAGTCGAGCGTGAGCGAGACTGTGGGATGTCCTATAGCTAGGGACATCCCCTAGCGGCAATCAAGCGGGGCTGCGCGCCTGTGCTACAAAGCACGGCCGAAGTCCCAGGAAGAGGCGAAGCCATGGCCAGCAACACCAAGAACATCAACCCGTGGGAGTGGGACGTCCGGGTCCGCGAGCGCAACGTCCGCCGCGGGATCCTCGACGAGAAAGACATCGAGAAGCACCTCTCGCAGCTGCCCGACGCGGCCGACCAGGCCGAATCGGTCGGCATTGCGCAGCCGGCGCTCGGCGGTCGCGAGGACTGAGCGGGTGGGGGGCAAGGCCGTGGAAGGGCTTCCGAACATCGACTTCTCCACGTTCGTCCTGTCGCTCAGTCACTCCGCGCTCATGCACCTGGGCGAGGCGCCCAATCCGGAGACCGGAAAGACCGAGCAGAGCCCGGCGCTCGCCCGGCAGACGATCGACCTCATCGGGATGCTCGAGGAGAAGACTCGCGGCAACCTGACGGGGGACGAGGAGCGCCTCCTCGAGCAGATCCTCTACGACCTGCGCATGCGCTACGTCGAGCTGACGAAGCCGAGATGACATGATCCCGCGGAACGCTTGGGCCTTGCTGGGCGCCTGCGCGGCGGCGACGCTCTCGTGCGGCGGGCGCAGGGCGTGGGTGGGCGACGCCGGGGCCGGAGGCGCGGTGGCGATCCCCTCGGGCGCGACGCCGGTCGACACGGCCGCCCAGCCGCTCGTCCCACCTCCCGCCACCGTCGCGACGCCCGCCGGCTCCTCGGGGGCGCTCGTCGCGATGGCCCCGCTCAGCTTCGCGCCCATGGTGCACGCCGCCGACTCGAGCGTCGTGTTCATCAGCGTGGTGACGACCGAGGTCGAGGTCTCGCCGTTCACGCACCGTCGCCGTCAGGGCCTCTCGCGCGGCCTGGGAACGGGCTTCGTGTTCGACAAGGCGGGGCTCATCCTCACCAACAACCACGTCGTCGAGAGCGCGCAGGAGATCGAGGTCCAGCTCTCGGACCGGCGCACGTTCCCGGCCAAGGTCGTCGGCACCGACCCGCACACGGACATCGGCGTCCTGCGCATCGACGCCAGGGACCTGCACCCGCTCGCGCTCGGAGACTCGGACGCGATCGAGGTGGGCGACTGGGTCGTCGCCATCGGCAACCCGTTCGGCCTGTCGCACACCGTGAGCGCCGGGATCATCAGCGCGAAGGGCCGCACCAAGGACGACGTGCCGCTCGATCCGGCCGGGTACTACAACTTCCTGCAGACGGACGCCTCCATCAACCCGGGCAACTCCGGCGGGCCCCTGCTCAACCTGCGCGGCGAGGTCGTCGGGATGAACTCGGCCATCCGCGGGGGCGGGGCGCAGGGCATCGGCTTCGCGATCCCGATAAACATGATCAAGCAGCTGCTCCCGATGCTGCTGCGCGACGGGCACATCACCCGCAGCGCCCTTGGCGTACGGATCAGCGACATCCGCGAGCTCGGGTCCGACGAGCGGCAGGCGCTCAAGATCCCCGAGGGGGTGAACGGCGCGGTGCTCGAGGTCGTCGGTCCGGGCGGCCCGGCCGACAAGGCGGGGCTGCAGCCGGGAGACGTCATCGTCGCGTTCGAAGGCAAGAGCATCGATCACTTCGCCGAGCTGCAGTGGCTGGCGAGCACCGCGGGTGTCGGCCGCACAGTCGCGCTGCGCGTGCTGCGCGAGGGCAAGGCGTTCGACGTCAAGGTCACGCTCGGCCAGCTCCCCGAGCAGCCCACGTCCCAGCCTCGCTAGGCGCCGCGACTCGTACTACCGTAGAGGCCGTGCCGGGGCCTCCTCCTGCTCGACGCCCGCCCGATGGGGGCGCCTCCCCGCGATCTCCCGCGAGGCCAGCCGCCCCCGTGAATACGGCGCCCACCCGGGCGTCCAACAAAGAGGAGCGGACCAGAGAGGCAGAGGAAGACCGTGCGCTCATCGCGAAGGCGCAGGCGGGTGACAGGGTGGCGTTTCGAAGTTTGGTCGAGCGCCACCAGCGCCGCGCGTTCGCCGTCGCGCTCACGCTGGTCCGTGACGAGAATGACGCCCGAGAGCTCGTCCAGGACGCCTTCCTTCGTGTGTTCAAGAGCCTCCACTCGTTCCAGGGGGGCTCGAGCTTCTTCACCTGGTTGTATCGCATCATCACGAACCTGAGCATCGATCTCATCCGCAAGCCCGGCCGGCAGACCACCGACCTCGAAGGGGCTCGCCTCGCGCTGGACGAGGGCAGCGACCTTGACCTTCCTTTCCTGAGCCGCTTCGACGGCGCCGACCCTGTCGACGTCGTGCGGCGGCGCGAGATCGCGAGCCGGCTCAAGGCCGCCCTCGACGCGCTGCCGAGCTACCACCGGGCCGTCATCGTCATGCGCGAGATCGAGGGCCTGAGCTACGAAGAGATGGCGGAGCGCATGGAGGTCTCGAAGGGCACGATCATGAGCCGTCTGTTTCACGCACGTCAGAAGCTCCAGCGCGCGCTCGCCGACTGCTACGAGGAGCAGATCGGGGCGCGGCCGTCGGGCGAGGTGCGTGCGGGGGAGCGCGAGCCGTGAGCCTCCCCCACGAGACTCTGCTCGACCTCATGGCGCTCGCCGACGGCGAGCTCGAGGGCGGCGAGCGCGTTCGCGTCGAGCGGCTCGTGGCCGAGAGCGACGAGGCGCGCCGGGTGGTCGAGACCATGCGGTCGCCCGCGATCGGCGCGTTTCTCGCCGACGAGGTGAGCGCCCGGGCGGACGCAGCCGCCGACGGTATCGCGGACGCGGTGATGGCCCGCCTGGAGGCCGAGGCTGGCGCGGCGGAGACCTCCTCCGCGCGTGCCGTCCGTCTGGGCGACGCGCGTGCGCGAAGGTCGATGCGAGGACCCGCCCTCGGGGGGATTACCGCTGCGCTCGCGCTGGCCGCGGGCCTCGCCCTCTACGTGCGGTCCGGCGCGGGGGACGGCCGGGCCCCGGTCGCGAGCGCCGGCGAGCCGGCGCTCCCTGCGCCTGCCGCCGTCGCGCAGCGCCCCGCGCAAGGGGTCGAGGTCGACGACGTCGACTCGCCGTCGCGCGCCATCTCGGTCTTCGAGATTCCGCTGGGCGCAGGTGCCGCCAGGGCGGCCGGGCCCTCGAGTGTGGTCATCATGATCCAGGACGATCCGGGGGCCAAGTGAGCCGCCGCGTCCTCCTCATCTCCTTCGGGCTCCTGCTGTTCGCGCTCGGGGTAGGCCGGGCGGCCCACGCGGCCCACGCGCCCATCCTCGAGGTGAGTGTCATCCACGCGACGCAGAGCGACGCGGGGCAGGCCATCGACCCGGCGCTCCGCGACCTGCCTCAGCTCACGCGCGACCAGCCCTTCGTCCGGTACAACGTCTACAAGCTCCTCGACCGCAAGGGGTTCCCCCTGGAGGTCAACAAGCCCGTCACGATGCCCTTGCCGAACGGGCGGACGCTCCAGGTCCTGCTTGGTTCGACCACCGTCGACAAGAACGAGAAGCGCTACCAGCTCCAGGCGCAGATCTCCGAGCCCGGAAAGCAGGCGTTCCTCCGGGGGCTCCACGTCACGGCGAGCGAGAACGAGCCGTTCTTCGTCGGCGGGCAGAGCTACGGTGGCGGCGTCCTGTTCCTCGAGCTGCTCATCCGCCCCTAGCGCCCGGCGCCCGGCGCCGACCGCCGCGATTTCGACCCGTCGCAGGGGCCCGTGGTAAACCCCGCGACGATGTTCTCCCGCAGAGCCGAAGGGCGGCTCGAGGTGCAGGTTCCGACGGCCGCGCAGGACCATCCCTCGTGGACCAAGGTCGGCGTCCTCGCGGCCCTCGGCTTCCTCGTGGGCATCGCGTGGCCGCGCCTGGTCGGCGTGCGGCTCGGTCCCGCCATCCCGGCCGACATCGCCTCGGCGATGGCGTCCGCGTCCGGCGCACCGCCCGCTCCGGAGCCCTCGTCGCCTCCCCCGTCGGCGCCCGCGATGGCCGCCGTGCCGGCGGCGACGACGACCGCGCCCGCGCCTCCGCCGGTGCGCGCGACGGTGAGCCACGGCGTCGTGTTCGCGTGCAGGACGGCCGACGGGGACACGCAGAAGGGCAGCGACTGCGGCGCGCTCCCCGGCCTCGACGGGCTCGTGATGCCGCGTCTGCGGAAGCTCGCCGAGTGCCCGGCCGCCGCGGGGGCCGCCGGCAAGCTGCACCTGGTCGCGCATTCCGACTTCGGCCGGGGCACGCTGTTCATGGATCTCGGCAAGGGCAACGGCGCCTCCGCGGAGGCGCTGCTCGCGTGCGCGCGCGCGGACGTCGCGGGCGTCGCGCTCGCGGGCGTGACGCACGACAACCCGCGCTACAGCGTCGCGTACACGGTCACGCTGGACGCGGGCGGAGACGCGGCCGCGGCGCCCGCGCCGTCGTCGTCGGACACCGCCAGCGACACGGCGCAGATCGCGTGGGACGTCGCGATCGTGCGCGACGCGCCCAAGACCGGCAAGGTGCTCGCGCGGCTGCAGCGCGGAGCCACGGTTCGTGTCGGCCCCGCGAAGGACGGCTGGTACCCGGTGAAGTTCGGCGATGGCTTCGGAAGCGACGGATGGCTCTACCGCGGCGCCCTCGGCCGCTGAGGCGCGCGCATCCCTAGAACGGCGGTCGCTCGCCGTCGTCCTCGTCCTCGTCGGCCGCCGAGGTCGCGAACGGCTCGGTGCGGGCGCGCCCCTCGTCGTCGACCGACAGGAGCTGCTCGACGCGCTTCTCCGCGGCGTCGAGGCGCTGCTGGGACGCGCGCGACAGCTGCACGCCCTCCTCGAACAGGCGCAGCGAGTCCTCGAGGGTCAGATCGCCGCGCTCGAGGGACGTCACGATCTCGGTAAGGCGCTTGATGGCGACCTCGAACGAGGGGCCCTCGGCCGGGGGCGCAACAGGTTGCGGGGCGGCAGGGGGCGCGCGGCGGGTCATGGATCAGGGAGACTCGTACGCGGTCGCCCGGGGCGCAAGCCGCACGCGCGCGTCCCCGGGCGGCAGCCCCGGGACGAGGGCGAAGCCGTCCGGATCGAACGCGACGGCACGTGCCCGCCCGTCGGCGCCCACGACCGTCCCGAGCACGTCGCGCAGGGCGGCCGCTCCGGGGGCCGGCACGACGTGGAGCCAGGCGATCTCGCGGAAGGTCTCGGGCGCCCGGACGG
>JAJYCT010000255.1 GCA_021778125.1 Myxococcales bacterium | reverse complement strand
GTCGGGTGCCGCGTCGCGGGGGCACGCCGGGGGCGGAGCGAGCGGAGGCGGCGGCGCGGCGCAGGCGACCGCAGCCACGCCGAGCGCGAGGGCGGCCGCGGCGGCGCGACGCATCGGCGCGCCACGATACGCGTGCTACACCGTGAGCGCCATGCTGCGCACGTTCGTCGACGGCACTCCTGAAGCGGACGCCGCGCTCGCGCGGCTGGCCGATCGCGGCGAGGCCGACGTTGCCCGCGTCGAGCCCGTCGTGCGCGAGATCCTCGCGGCCGTGCGCGCCGAGGGCGACGCCGCGCTGCTGCGCTACGGCGAACGCTTCGGGGGGCGGCGCGCGCCGTCGCTCCTCATGCGCGACTACCCGGGCGAGGCCGCGCTCGCGCGTCTCCCCAGGCCGGCGCGCGAGGCCCTGGATCTGGCCGCGGCGCGCATCCGCGCCTTCCACGAGCGCGAGCGCGACGAGGGCTTCCGCTACGAGCACGAGGGCGTGACGCTCGGGATGCGCGTGCTTCCGTTGGCGCGCGCGGGCGTCTACGCGCCCGGCGGCAAGGCGCGTTACCCGTCGAGCGTCCTCATGGCGGCGGTGCCGGCGCGCGTGGCGGGCGTGGGCGAGATCATGCTCGCCACGCCGCTCGCGGGCGACGAGAGCGACGACCCCATCTACGCGGCGGCGCACCTGTCGGGCGTCACGGCGATCGTCGACGCCGGCGGCGCGCAGGCGATCGCGGCGCTCGCGTACGGGACCCAGAGCGTCCCGCGCGTCGACAAGATCGTGGGCCCCGGCAACCTGTACGTCGCGTGCGCCAAGCGCCTGGTGTTCGGCGCGGTCGACGTCGACGGCATCGCGGGCCCGAGCGAGATCCTGGTCGTCGCCGACGACGAGGCCGATCCGGCCGTCATCGCGGCCGACCTGCTGTCGCAGGCGGAGCACGACGAGGCGGCGTACCCGCTGCTCGTGTGCACGTCGGATCTCATGGCGCGGGCGGTGGGCCGGGCGCTCGAGGAGCAGCTGGCGTCGCTGCCGCGCGAGGCCATCGCGCGTGCGGCGCTCGGCAACGGCGCGGCGTTCGTCTGCCCGTCGCGCGACCGGATGGCGGAGGTGGCCGACCGGCTCGCGGCCGAGCACCTGGCGCTGCACGTCAACGAGCCGCACGCGCTGCTCGCGGGCATCCGCCGGGCCGGGGCGGTGTTCCTGGGCCGGTCGACGCCGGAGGCCGCGGGCGACTACCTCGCGGGCCCGTCGCACGTGCTGCCCACAGGCGGCGCGGTGCGCTTCGGCTCGCCGCTGGGCGTCTACGACTTCGTCACGCGCACGTCGCTCATCGAGTACTCGCCGGCCGCGCTCGCGCGCCACGCGGGCGCCATCACCACCTTCGCCCGCCTCGAGGGCCTCGAGGCCCACGCCCGAGCCGTGGAGGTGCGGACCGGGCCCGCGCACAAAGCCTGAACGGGCCGACGTCCGGTCGACCCCGGAGCCGCTCCCTCAGCGCCTTCCGCGGGAGGCCATGACGGCGCCGATCCAGCGCATCGCGCCCGGTACGATGCGCGCGGCGGCGGAGGCGGCGCGCACGAAGGGCGTGGTCTCGAGCACGGGCGCGCCGCGGTCGACCGCGGCCACGACCTGCGCGGCCACCTCGTCGGCCGTCTGCACCTCCGCGCCGCGGGGTCGCACGCCGGCGTGGCCGTCGGTCGTCACGGCGCGCTCCCGGAAGTCGGTGTCCACGGGCCCGGGCCGCACGACGAGCACGCGCACGCCGGTGCCCACGAGCTCGGCGCGAAGCGACATCGAGAGCGCCTCGAGCGCGAATTTCGTGGCGGCGTAGGCGCCCAGGCGCGGCGCGGCGACCACGCCGGCAACCGACGACATCATCACGATCGTACCGCCCGAGCGCGTCAGCGGATCGAGCGCGAGCTGGGCGAGGCGCAGCGGCGCGACGACGTTGAGCGCGAAGAGCGCCTCGAGCTCCCCGGCCGGGATCCGCGCGACGCTCCCGTAGAAGCCGCGGCCCGCGTTGTTCACCAGGACGTCGAGGCGCCCGGTCGCCCGCGCCCGCTCGAGCAGGCGCACCCGGTCCTCCTCGCGCGTCACGTCGCCCGGCGCGACGATCGCCGTGCCGCCCGCGCGCTCGACGTCGCGGGCCACCGGCTCGAGCGCCGGGGCGCCGCGGGCCGAGAGCACGACGGTCGCCCCTCGCGCTCCCCAGATCCGCGCGAGCGACGCGCCGATCCCCCGCGACGCGCCGGTCACCACGACCGTCGCCGCGCTCATGTCAGCCGACGCGAAGGTACGAGGCCTTGAGCAGCTTCTGGACGATCTCGGCGGTGACCAGGTCGGTCGCGAGGCTCTTGTTGAGCACCGTCTCGAAGGCGCCGTAGTTGTGACAGAGCTGCAGGACGTCGAGCTCCTCGGGCTTCAGGTCTCGCAGCGGCGGGATGAGCGGCGAAGCGACGCCGAGGTGGGCGGACAGCTCGGGCAGGTCCTCGCGGATGCGGTTGAACTCGTCGAGCTCCCGCATGCCCTCCATGAGGACTTCCTGCACCGTCACGTCGATGGCGCCCGAAAACTCGCGGTCGTCGGGGGGATCGAGGTCGAAGTTGCCCTTCTCCCAGGTGAGCATCCGGTAGAGGGCCTTGAGGGGCGCGACGTCGTCGAGGTCGTTGATGCTGGCGAACGAGATGTTGCCCTTCTTGAGGAAGATCTTGCCGACGTCGTCCTCGGTGCGGATGACGAGCACGCCGCTCTTCTTGGACGTGCCGAAGAGCTGCAAGAGGTCCGGCAGCGGCACCTCGTCGATCGCGCCGCTCATGGTGCGCTGCTGGCTGGTGCGGCGCGACTGCGCGACGCTCTCCAGCTCGCGCTTCATGTCCGTGCCTTCGCGCGGCCCCTCGCCGGCGATGAGCTTGAGGATGCTGGTCCCGATGAGGACGCGGTCGCCCTCCTTGAGGCGGGCGCGCTTGATCTTCTCGCCGTTGACGAACGTGCCGTTGGTCGAGCCCAGGTCCTCGATCCAGATCTGGTCGCCCTGCATCGCGATGCGGGCGTGCTTGCGCGAGACCATGTCCTCGACCAGGACCATGTCGAGGTCGCTCGAGCGCCCGACGAGGATCTGCTTCTCCGGCGCGAGGGGGAACTCGCCGCCCTGGTACTTGCCGCTGATGAAGCGCAAAACGAACGAGCGTCCCCCCGGCCGCGGGGCGGGCGACGTGGGCGCCTTGGGTTGGGGGTCTACCATGTCTCGTCCGGCCGCGACGTCCCGGTCCATGCGGAAAACGCTGGCGAAAAAAGGTTAGAGGGAGCGATAGACAGCGGTCAAGTTGAGGGAGAGACCATGAGCGAGCGACCCATCGTCCCGGGAGGCGATCCCTACGGGATTCACCGCGTAATCGAGCCTCGCGGGGCCCTTCCGCAGCCGGCCTTGCGCGTCGACAATGATTTCAGCCGGCTGTTCGAGGGAGAGGTCCTGCTCGCGGTGGAGACGCTCAACGTCGACGCCGCGAGCTTCACGCAGATGGAGAAGGAGGGGGACCCGGCGGCCATCGTACTACGGACGGTGGCCGACCGGGGCAAGCAGCACAACCCCGTGACGGGCTCGGGCGGGATGCTCCTCGGCCGCGTCGTGCAGGTCGCGCCGGGGCGGCCCGCCGGGGAGGTCCTCGCCCCGGGCGACCGGGTGGCGACGCTCGTGTCGCTGTCGCTCACGCCGCTGCGGATCGACCGGATCAAGGCCGTCCGGCTGCCTAGCGCGCAGCTCGACGTCGACGGCGAGGCCGTGCTCTTCGCGAGCGGGGCGTACGCCAGGCTCCCGGCGGATCTGCCCGACCGGCTCGCGCTCGCGGCGCTCGACGTGGCCGGGGCCGCGCCCCAGGTGGCGCGCCTGGTGCGCCCGGGGGCGGTGGTCGTCGTGCTGGGGGCGGGGGGCAAGAGCGGGATCCTCTGCGTGGCCGAGGCGCGGCGCGCGGGCGGGCCGGGCGCCACGATCGTGGGCCTCGAGGCGAGCGAGCGCGCGGCGGGCGAGCTGCGGGCTCTCGGGGTGTGCGACGCCGTGGTGGCCGCCGACGCGCGCGATCCGGTCGGCGTGCGCCGCGCGGTGCTCGGCGCGACGGGCGGGCGGGAGGCGGACGTGACGTTCTCGTGCGTCAACGTGCCCGACGCGGAGCTCGGCGCCATCCTGGCGACGCGCGACCGGGGGGTCGTCTACTTCTTCGCGATGTCGACGAGCTTCACGAAGGCCGCCCTCGGGGCCGAGGGCGTCGGCAAGGACGTCGACCTGTTCATCGGCAACGGCTTCGCGCACGGCCACGCGGACCACACGCTCGCGATGCTGCGCGCAATGCCGGCGCTGCGCGCGCTCTTCGAGCGGCGCTACGGCTGAAGGGTCGTGCACGGACGCCGGCGCGCTAGGTGCGCGCCGACGGAGGGGGCGGCTCGCTGCGCCTGCGGACCGCCACGGCGTCGGTCGGCGTGGGCGCGGCGAGCGCGTCGTCCGCGGTCGGCAGCACGATGGTGAAGGTCGTCCCGGCGCCCGGAAGCGAGTGCACCTCGATCGTCCCGCCCGCGTTCTGGACGATGCTCTGGCTGATCGCGAGGCCCAGGCCCGTGCCCTCGGTCTTGGTCGTGAAGAACGGGACGAAGAGGTTGCGCAGGACCTTGTCGGCGATCCCGGGGCCCGTGTCGCGCACGCTCACCTCCACCTGCTGCTCGGTCTCGTCGGGCAGCGCGCGCCGCGACGCGGGCGCGGCCCCGTCGTGCGGCGGGACGCGGGCGCGCCCCGAGCGGCCGACCTGGGTCGTGACGGTGATCTTGCCGTGGCCGTCCATGGCCTGGATGGCGTTCTGGACCAGATTGATGAGCACCTGCCGGAACTTCTCCGGGTCGATGCGCGCGCGCGGCAGGGGCTCGCCGAGCTCGAGCTGGACGTCGACGCCGCCGTCGGGGCTCTGGCTCTGGAGGATCTGCACGGTGCGGCGGACCGCGGCGTTGAGGTCGAGCGGGATCGGGTTGCCCGCGTGCGGGCGCGCGTAGTCGAGGAAGCTGCCGACGACGCGGTCGAGGCGGTTGACCTCTTCGAGGATGATGCCGACGAACTCGCGAGACGAGTCGTCGGCGCTCCCCGCGCCGACCTCCTCGAGCAGCTGCGCGGCGCCCTTGATCGCGCCCAGGGGGTTCTTGACCTCGTGCGCGAGGCCGGCGGCCATCGAGCCGAGCGCGGCGAGGCGGTCGCGCTCCTTCATGCGCGAGTACAGGCGGCTGTTGGCGACGACGACGCTGATGGCCGAGGCCACCGTCTCGAGCAGCGAGATCTCTTCGGGCGTGAAGGCGTCGCGCACGCGGTCGTCGGCCACGAAGAGCAGGCCGACGCACGGGTCGTCGTCGCCCCGGACGGCGAACACCACGGCGCTCTGCAGCGCGCCGAGCGTGGCGGCGGAGGCCAGGACCGGGCCCGCGCCCTCGCCCCCCTCGCGGGCGAGCTCCTCGAGCGAGATCGACGCGTGCTTCTCGAGCCGGTCGAGCATCGGGTGCGCGCCCAGCGACTCGATGCGCTTGGGGACCGCCGCGCCGATGGAGCCCGCCAGATCGAAGCCGTCGCCGTCCTGGTCGCGCAGCAGCAGCGCGGCGGTGGTCACGCGGCGCGAGCGCTCCAGGCCCTGGAGGACCGTGGTGACCATCTCGTCGAGCTCCAGCACGTGCGCGAGGCGCTTGCGCAGGTCGGCGACCCCGGTCTCCAGATCGTAGCGCTCGCGGAAGAAGAACTGGTGGATGCGCGTCTCGACCTCGGTCTGCAGGGGCTCGAAGAGCACGAGGAACACGATCGCGGCGAGAACGGCGTTGAGGTACATCGTGTCGAAGCCGCCGATGACCATCACGAACAGGTAGAAGATCCCGGCGAGGCAGAAGGCGAGCGCCGTGGAGACGAGCAGCCGCCCCACGAGCTCGTAGAGGTCGGCGAGGCGAGGGCGCGTGAGCGACTCGGCCAGCACGAAGAGGAAGACGATCGCCAGCACGGCGCTGATCGGCGGGATGTGCACGCCCAGGTACGAGAGGAAGTCGGCGAGCGAGAAGGTCGTGGCCGCGGCGCCGACCACCACGAGGAAGCGGACGCGGTCGCGGACGGCGCGCGAGGGGCTGCGCTGGCCGCGCAGCGCGAGCATGATGAGCGCCGCCGCGAGCAGGCCGAAGACGTACGTGTAGACCGTCCCGAGCACGAACGACGTGTCGTGGTAGCGCGACACCGCCATCGCGAGCACGGGGACGCCGACGATCGCCCCCACGCGCGCCAGGCGCGTCTGCGTGCTGCGCACCTCGAGCGGGACGACGCTCTGGAACAGGTGGATCGCGAACTGCGGCAGCAGCACGGTCAGCACGCCGGTCACGCGCTCCCAGAGATCGGCGCGGAAGAAGTCGGCGGCCGACTGGCTGCCGTACCAGAGGGCGATGTCGACGGCGAAGCCGGCGAAGAGCCAGTGCACCGCCCGGCGCCCGCGCAGCAGCGCGCTGAGGCCGATGGCGAGCGCGAGGACCGCGCAGAACAGGATGGTCTTCGGCCGCAGGTCCTGCACGGGCGACAGTGTCGCTCGCGCGGACCGCCCGCGCAAAGTGCGCGGTCACGCGGGGTGCGCGGCGGCTACTGCGTGCCCTCCAGGGTCTGGACGACGCGCACGCCGGCCTGATCGGTCCACGGCGAGGGGTTCGGGTTGTCCGACGGGCCCGGCGCGGGCGTGGCCACCCCGCCCGCGGGTCGCAGGACCCCGGGCCCGTCCGTGCTGCTGCTCGGGGTGGAGCCGGGCACGCGCGGCAGGGTCAGGGTGGCGCCGGTGACCCCGACGCCGAAGCTCGAGCCCGCGCTGTCGCCGGGGATGGCGACGATCTCCCGAGGGGCCTGGGGGTCGGTGGACGCGGGGTCCGCCGCCTGAAAGGCGCACCCGACCGACGCCATCGCCCCGACCAAGAGCCATCTGACGAGCCTCATCTCACGATCCCTCCGACGACACGGCCGCCAGGCCGTACTGCTTGACGAGCTGGGACAGGCGCGGGCGCTTCATGCCGAGCAGCGCCGCCGCGCGCGTGATGTTGCCCCGGGTCTCGGCCAGGGCGCGGGCGACGCAGTCACGCTCGATCTGACGCTTGATGTCGGGCAGCGACGCCGCGCCCGCGCGGACCTGCGCGTAGGCCACGGCGGTGGCGTTCGCCTCGGTCGCCGGCAGCGGCTCGTCGGCCTCTGCCTCGTCGTCCGCCGCGGGCTCCCGCAGGACGGAGGCGGAGCTGGGGGCGTTCGCGAGGCGCGCCATCGGGCCCGCGGCCGCGGCGCGCAGATCGTCCACGTTGTCGACCAGGGTCGCGGCGGTGATCGCGTCGCCCTCGGCGAAGAGCGACGCGGCGCGCAGCGCGTTCTCGAGCTCGCGCACGTTGCCGGGCCAGCGGTGCCGCGCCAGCAGCTCGAGGGCGTCGCCGGAGAGGGTCTTGCTCGGTTCGCCCCGCTCGGCGGCGATGCGCGCGAGGAGGTGCTCGCAGATCCGGGGCAGGTCGCCAAGGCGCGCGCGCAGCGGCGGGACCTCGAGCGTGATGCCGCGCAGGCGGTAGTAGAGGTCCTCGCGGAACTCGCCCCGCTCGACCATCGCCTTGAGGTCGCGGTGCGTCGCGCACACCACCCGGACGTTGGCGCGGATCGCCGTCGTGCCGCCGACGCGCTCGAACGTCTTCTCCTGGAGCACGCGCAAGAGCGCCACCTGCGTGCGCGACGAGATGTCGCCGATCTCGTCGAGGAAGAGCGTGCCGCCCTCGGCGAGCTCGAAGCGCCCTCGCCGCCGCGCCGCGGCGCCGGTGAACGCGCCCTTCTCGTGCCCGAACAGCTCGCTCAGCAGCAGCGTCTCGACGAGCGCCGCGCAGTTGACCGTGACCAGCGGGCCGCCGGCGCGGTCGCTCGCGCGGTGGACGGCCTCGGCGACCAGCTCCTTGCCCGTGCCGCTCTCGCCGCGGATGAGGACCGTGCTGCTCGCGCGCGCCACCTTGCGGACGGCGGCGAGCAGGCCGCGGATCGCCGGATCGTCGCCCACGATCTCGCGCGGGGCCGCCGGCGGGCGCGAGCTCGCGCGGGATCCCGGCCGGGAAGCCGGCGCGACGTCGTTCTGCGGCGCCGGCTCGCAGAGCGTCGCGTGCAGCCGGGACAGCGCCGCGAGGTCGGGGCGCGAGAGGAAGGCCGCGCGGATGTCCGCGGGCACCGTCGCCGCCACCCGGTCGCGCAGCGCCGCGGCGCCCTCG
>JAJYCT010000254.1 GCA_021778125.1 Myxococcales bacterium | reverse complement strand
GACATCACCGTCCCGCCTCCGCTGCCCTCGCAAGAGCAGCCGCCTACGCGCTGAGCGAACGTCCACGAGCGCGAGCTTGCGTCACGCTGCGAGGCTCGTCGAGAACGCAGTCCGTGCAGGGCGTACGAGGTCCGCGACGAGACGATGGACCGCTGGCACGCCCTCAGCCGAGGCTACGCCCTGTGGGATGCCTGGGACCATCGAGGCGCCCTGGAGCTGCTCAGACCGTTCAAGAAGCACACAGGTTCGCTGCTGTCTGTTCTGGTGCTACTGGCTGCCGACAGCGGTGTCTCAGCGGGGTCTGGTCCATCGGACCCGCGCCGACTCCGAAGAGCGGACGCACAACGAGTAGCCGACATCTACGCATCGGCCGAGCGTCGGGCGCGTCGATGCGAGTACGACGCGGCCGTTCTCCGCGTTTACCGTGCGCTCGAATGGGTCGCGCAGTGGACCCTCCGTTGGGACAACAAGATCGACGCCGGCAACGTGCCGGCGGACAGCACGATCGCGCGCCACGCCCAGATCGGAGAGAACGGCAAGCTCGTGGTCGGGTGCAAGGCCGCGTGGTTGGCTGTCGCAGACCTGCCCGGCCCTCTCCGAGACCTTGCACGCGGGCTTGGCAACCTCATGCGCGACCTAGCATTGAGGCGGAACGAGTCGGTGCTCGCACACGGAGAGCGAGCGCTGGGCCAGGCCGACTTCGAGGCGTGCTGGGCCACATTCCGCGCGCATGTTTGGCCAGCATTCTTGAGTGTCTCGTCTGTGGAAGACATCCAACTACCCCGCGTCCTGCCGTGAGAAACCAGCCGCCTCGCGTCCTCCTCTTCGACAACTCGGCCTTGAACCACCTGTTCGGGCAGTCGCCACGCATCACCAACCAGCAGCGGCGCGCCGTCGTCGAGCGCGTCACTGCGAGCCCGCTAACCATCGCCCTGAACGCTGCTCTCGTCGGGGAAGTGGCGGGTCTGTTCTTCTCGGAACGCAAACGGTTCGACCAGGTTGCCCGGTTCATCTTCGAGATCGGGGACTGGCACGTGGTGCGCCCCGCCTTCGACGAGAGGGTGAGGCCCCTACGCGTCGCGATGGAAGCGAAGCTCAAGGGCCGTATCCCGTGGAGCACTGTCGTTCATCCCCGCCGCGAAACGAAGTGGATGGCCTCGGCGTTCCTCGATGGCAAGCGGTGCAAGCTCGACGAGCTGGCGCGAGATGCCACCGAGCGAAAGAGGAACTACGCGGCAGCAGAACGTAAGCGGCGCGCGGAGGCTGAGGCCGAGCTGACCGCGAAGGGCCAGCACTGGGAGGCGGAGTTCAAGGGGTGGAAGAGCGACCCCGCGATCGTGGTGGACGATTGGACCCTGTTCGACATGCGGAAAAACCCACGCTTCTACGGACTACCCTCCAACGAGGCGGAATGGCCGAAGCCCCGGGACTTTGTGACACTATGGTTCTCTCGCGCGTATCAGGTCGCGAGGCTCCGCGAGATCTTCGGGGAGGGTCGCAAGGCCGACGACGGCGGGGATCTGTATGACGGGATGTACTTCCAGGAGGCGGCGTACGCGGACATGCTCGTGACCGGGGACGACAGGCTCGCTCGGCGAGTGAACACCCTTCGCCTTTCGACGCCACGCATCCTGAGCACCGAGGCGTGGGTGGGCGAGGTGCTGGGTACACCGCTCACCCATGCCGCAACCTGATCGTCAGCATCCCCGCGAGACTCTCACCCGGACGCCTTGGTTCGACGCTCCAGGAACTCCTGGACGAGGTACGCCGGGGGTTCGGCATGGGGTACGACCACCACGTTCTTCGTGGTGAGGGGCGGCACGGTCACCGCGAAACCGAACAGAGCCTTGCGTCCCCAAGTCGAAGGCCCGGGCGTGGGCGGATCGCGGACCGTGGCGCTAGGAGGCGCATCATCCCGAACGGTGAGGCTTCGCCGCAGCAGCTCCGCAGTTGCCGCTGCCCGCGGATGGTTCCGGTTTGAGAAGATGGTCGCCGCGACGTGTCCGCAGCGCCTTTCGGTTCCTTCGGCCCTCCACGTGATCACGACGCTGGCCACGTTGCGGAAGACCGGCGTCGCGCTGGCAAGCTCCCACATGCCCGCGAAGTACCCGAGGTCGGCCGAGCCGGTCTGCACATCGACGAAGATGACGCCATTTGCGTTCTCCTCGAACTTCTCCACCGCGTCGGCGAGGGCGTTGCAGTAGATCCGTTCGGCGATCGTGCGGGACTCGACCAATGCGCCGTAGATGCCCACCTGAGTCCCGTCGTGCTCACGCGGCCAGCTCTCGACGGTCTGGCCGAGGATCTCATCGACGCCGTACCCGTTCGGATCGTGGCGGGCGACCGCGTCGGCAAGGAGCCCGGCCAAGCCTCTCGCGTGTTCCTCCAAGGACGCAACCTTGTGCCTGCTCTGGCTGTTCGGCGCCACCAGAAAGGATACGGCGTAGTCGTTGAGATCGATGCGAACGCAGCGGCGACGGTCCCCCGCGCCCGGCATACGGTTGAACAGCGCGTGTGACAGAGCGAGCAGGCAGGCATCGTTGATCTCATCCTGCCGTGTTGGTCCAAGCACCTTCGCTTCGAGATCGAGCGTCAAGTCGGCAATGAGACGAAGGTCGAGCACCTTGCCGTCGCGCCCGGGTGGGTGCCACTCGATGTTGTTCTTCCCCACCAGCAACGCGCCAACCACGCCCTCGTAGTACGCCCCTGTCCGGTCGCCTGCTTCTCGAAGCTCGCGGCGTAGTCGCGTGGCCGCTCCGGCGTTTGCGCGCTCGATCCGTCTGAGTGCGAGCCCAAGTTCCACCAGCACCTCAAGCATTGGTCGCATCGGGACCGCGATCGTCTTGAGGAACCAGTGGGCGTCCCCGTCCTTGGTCCTTCGGAGCGCCCAGGCAGGATCGAACGTACGCCGCAACTCGGCGAACGCGCTCTCGACGACCTCAACTGTCAGGCCGCTAGCCCGCAGGAACTCGGGGTCGGATCGCCACCACGGGTGCTTGGTCCAGTCGCCCGTCGCTTGGATGTCGCGCTGGATCAGCTCCGTCACCGTCGGTGCGCGCGAAGAATCGCTCGCGTTGGCGTCGCTCATGTTCCGCGAATCACGGTGGCACGCGTGGTCGCGTCCTACAAGGTGCCCTAGTGTTGACGATCGCCGGGATCCGGAGAAATCGCAGCGCCGAGGTGTAGGCCGGGAAGTGGCGCAAGCGCTTCAAGAACCCGGACGGGACCTTCCGCTATGGCGAGGTCTACGCAAAGGGCACGTACGACACGACGACGTTCAACACGTGGCTCTCGATCCTCGCGACGATCTCGGCGCAGATGACCCGCGAGTTCGAGCTGCCGCGCGATCCGTTCCTCGGGACGAAGCTCTTCCGCGAGGACCCCACATACGGGCCGGACGCGCCGAACGCCCTCGACCCCGAGGAGAACGAGGTCGCTGCGTTCCTGGACAAGATGAATGAGCTGTACCCCCAACACTATGCCCTCGCGTTCCTCGGGTTGGCGATCGGTCACCGGCCGTCCACGCTCCGGCCTCTGCGCAGGAAGGGACCGACGCCCGATCTCGTGTTCAAGGACGACGGCACCGCGCGGCTCTACGTCCGCCGTAGTCATACGGATGGAGGGCAGGAAGTCGCCGAGCGCATCAAGACGCTCGCCCCCATCACGATCGATCTTCCGCGCGAGGTGGCAGACGTGCTGCGCGATCACATCGCCGAGCTGGAGAAGAACGCGATCACTCGCGCGTCCGACCTGCTTTTCCCGAGCACGAGGACGGGCAAGCTCCAGAGCAAGACCGGCCTGGCGAAGGCGTTCGAGACGGTACGAACGAAGCTGGGCCTGCCGAAGCTCACGCCCAAGGCCATGCGGCGCACGTGGAAGGACGTGGCCCGCACGGCCGGCATTGAGAAGGTCGTACGCAAGGCCGTGTCGGGGACCTACACGGACGCGATGGAGGGGCGCTACTCGACTGCAAGGGCAGGCGAGAAGCGCTCGGCTGTCGCGAAGGTGGTCAGCATCAACACGGCGAGCGGGAAGAAGCGCAAGAAGGGCGCCGCGTAGTTGCGATCGGACCCCCACGTGCGCCACTGGTCGAAGGGCGGCATACTTTACCCTGTCCAGTGTGGACTTATGACGACCGAGACTCTCAGCGCGACCGAGGTAGCCGCTCTCGCCGGGCTCGACGAGGGACGGGTCCGCAAGGAGGTCGAGAACGGGATCTTCTCCCGGCCGAGCTTCACCTTCGGCGACCTCGTCTACTTCTTCGCCGTCGCTCTCCTGGGGGTTCAGCTCGGCGTTGACGACCGCAAGAAGCTGCACGACGTGATCGCCGTCGCGATGTCCAAGCGGCAGCGGCCTCCTCGGGTGGAGATCAGCCCCGTGCTTGAGGTGCGGCTCGATCGGCTCGCCAGTGACGCCGAACGCAGGCTCGGCCGCTTTGAGGCGTGGAAAGAGAAGCGGGTCGTCACCGACGAGAAGGTGCTCGGCGGTGAGCCCACGTTCCCGAAAAGCCGGCTTGCTGTGCGGCACCTGGGCGGGATGCTCCTCAAGGGCGCGTCGAAGGACGAGGTTCTGGAGGACTACCCGTACCTCAAGGAGGAGGACATCGAGTTCGCACCCGTCTACACGAGGGCTTACCCACGCATGGGGCGCCCGCGTGATCCTCGGCCGGCGCGGCCGGCATAGCCGCCGAGACCACGTTCGAGAGCCGCTTTGCCTCCGGCGCGAGCCCGTCTTGGAAGTCACTTGACAGACTATTCCATCGGACGCATATTGCACGGTGAGGCGATAGTGCCGGAGCGCAGGAGCGTGCTTGGATTGGAGATGTAGGCGATGGCGACAGAGGTGAGGTTCACGGACGAGTTTGGGGCCTGGTGGGATGGCCTCTCGGAGGTCGAACAGGATCGGGTGGCTTTCACGGTTGGGCTGCTGGAGGAGCGCGGCGTTACGTTGCAGCAGCCCTACTCCAGCGCGATCAAGGGCGCGTCGTTTGCGCTTCGAGAGCTTCGGACGCAAGCGGAGGGCGATCCGCTCCGAACCTTCTACGTCTTCGACCCATCGAGGCAGGCGGTCCTGCTCATCGGTGGCGACAAGACCGGAGACGACCGCTTCTACGAACGCATGATCCCCATCGCCGAGAGGATTTGGAACGAATACCTGGAGGAGACCGGGCAGAAGAAACCCAAGAGGAAGTAACCCCAATGGCCCGCACGTTCGGGCAAGTTTTAGGAGCAGCATTATGGCTACGCGCAAGTGGAGCGAGTTGAAGGACAAGATGGCGCCCGAGCGCAGGGCTCGGGTAGACGCAGCCGTCCGTCGAGAGCTTCTCGCGATGGAGCTGCGCGAGCTGCGCGAGGAGGCCGGCAAGACCCAAGCAGAGGTTGCCGATGTCGCCGAGATGACCCAGGCCGAGCTGTCGAAGTTCGAGCGGCGAGACGACCACCTGCTCTCGACGCTGCGCCGCTACGTGAACGCCCTCGGCGGGGAGCTTGAGGTCGTCGCGGTGTTCGACAACAAGCGCATCGCCCTCAAGGGGATCTGAGGCGGCCAGCCGGCACGTCATGGACATCAAGCCGATTCACACCGCCGCCGACCACGCCGCAGCCCTGAAGGAGATCGAACGTCTCTGGGACAAGGCGCAGCCAGGCACGCCCGAGGGTGAGAAGTTCGAGGTGCTCTCGACCTTGGTGGACGCCTCTTGGTGGACGCCTACGAACGCGAGCACATCGAGATCCCGACGCCCGATCCCATCGAGGCCATCCGCTTCCGCATGGATCAGGAGGGGCTTACGACGAAGGATCTCCTTCCCATCTTCAAGACGCGTGCTCGCGCCTCGGAGGTCATGGCGAAGAAGCGGAGGCTGAACCTGCCGATGATCCGGCGGCTGCATGCGCGGCTCTCCATCCCGATCGAGTGCCTCGTGAGCGACTACAAGCTCAAGAGGGCCGGCGCAGGGCGCTCGAAGCACCGCTGAGCCCAGAAGTCCGCCATTGACTTACTCGCCCATTGGCTTACATTGTGCGGGTGAGGTTCGAGTGGGACCCCAAGAAGGAGCGCCGCAACGTCGCGAAGCACGGCGTCACCTTCAAGGAAGCCAAGGAACTCTTCACATCCAGGGTCGATTTCCTGGAAATCTACGACGGCGCCCACTCCGAGCTGGAAGAACGGTTCATCGCCGTCGGCCCCGTTCGTCGCGGCCTCATCCTCGTCGTCTACACGGAACGCAGCGAGGACATTGTGCGCATCATCAGCGCGCGCTGGGCCAGCAAGGGGGAGCGAGCGCTCTACCTGGAATACATGGAGAAGCAGACATGAAAGCCATCCCTGAACTCAGTCGAACCGACTTCGCGCGAGCCCTCCGCCGTAGCCAGCGTCAGCGCATCATGCGTGGAGAGCTTCAGTCGGGCGATGTGGCTGCGGTACGTCGCTTCATCGGGCTGACGCAAGCGCAGTTCGCCGAAGCGCTCGGAATCAGCGTCCATACCCTTCGCAACTGGGAGCAGGATCGGCGCAAGCCGGAGGGCGCCGCGCTGGCGCTCTTGCGCATCGCAGCTCGTCATCCGGGGGTCGTCCGTGAGAACGTCCGAACGGCAGCATGAGCGAGTGGGCGCGTTGGTGAAGAAGGCAAAGAAGGCAACGACGGCCGCGACCAAGAACGCCTGCGGGCTGTGCGGCAAGACGGGCAAGGTCTACCACACCGAGTGCTGCGGCAACTGGATCTGCGACGACCATGACAAGTACCAGGTCTTCTCCTACGCCCGAAATAGCTGCGCCCGGAATCACGACCGCTACACGGTCTGCGGCGTGCACCACGCCGAGCAGCACGAGCACCCGGACTGGAAGACTTGCCCCGAGTGCCGCGAGCACTTCGACAAGCTGGAGATGTTCGTCTGGGCGGCGACGAACGAGTACAACTTCACCAAGCTGGAGAACCCACCCGCCTTCGAGCCCACGCTGTGCGCGAAGTGCAAGCAGCGCATCCGCCTCGGGGAGGACGGCTACTCGATCAAGAGCCACGTCTACTTCTGCGAGAGGTGCTCCCCCTTGCCGACGTGGGGCTGAGCGGCTGCTGGGGGGCGAGAGCATCGGAGGCTGCTTGTGCGCATGGTTGTGCGCCCTACCCGGCCGACCTCACGATCTCCCTAAAAAACAAGCCCCACGCGCGTCCCGATGCCGCCCTTGACACGGTAGGGGTCGGAGGTTCGAAACCTCTCGCGCCTACAAACGATCCCCGAGAATTATAGGGGTTCCAGGCATCGACCGGGCAAGCGAGCCTCCCCCTCTCGGGGTCGCCCCACCACCTGCCCCACCACCTGAGGGGGCCGGAGGGGTGGAACTCGGTCAAGGTCCCTCGGAAGCGGGAACCTTCGGCTCAGGGGCGCGGCGCCCACGTGCCACCGGCCCCGTGGTACGTCTCCGCCCGGAGACGGAATGCTTGGCCGCACGCGGTGCATGAGAACTCGTGCTCGATGTAGTCAGGCCACGGCCCGTCGACGGGGATCGCCTTGAAGTCGGAGCGGCCCCCGCTGGGCGTCGCCGGGCCTTCGGCGAGGGTTCCGTCCGAGATGTTGTCGCGGATGACCCTAAGCACCTTCGTCAGGTCGGCGGGCCGTTCGATGGCGATGGTCGTCCGAAGATCACGACACCGGGTGCATTCGTTCGCGCTCATGGGCTCCCCAGCCGCTGGGTCACCACCCGCTGCACCTCGTGGATCAAATCCTCGACCGCTCGTGCTTCGTTCTCCGTCAGTTCGTCGCGAGCGAAGGCTCGAACCTTCTCAAGGGCGTCGAGGAGGTTGCCCCAGTCGTCCGTCAGCCCACTCGTCAGCGGCCAGCCCGAGAGGATCGCACGCAGGGCGCGGAGGGACCGCCTGTCGCACCAGGCGCCGACCAGCCGCTCGACCTCCTCGATGATCTTCGCCGGAGCCACGGCGTCCACCCTACTCCGGGAGAGGTTCCGCGAGCCGCCCTGTCGCGAACCGAGTAGTAGAGGCGCACCGGCTGGAACGGCTCGCCCGTCACAATGCTGAGGAGGGAGCGCCGATGAACAATGACCATGCGGGTCTGTCACTAGAAGTCCTTGCCAGAGCGCTCCTTCCACCGGGCAAGCGGGTCCGCCTTCTCGACCTCGCGAAGGCGCTCGAGGATGCGGTCACGGGCTCCGGCAGCTGCGGCGCGTTCGCCCTCGGTCGCGGCGCCCGCGAACAGGGCCTCGATCTTGGCGAGCTTGGCGATGAGCGCGGCTTCGTCCACGATCGCTAGCCCATCCCGCAGCATTT
>JAJYCT010000253.1 GCA_021778125.1 Myxococcales bacterium | reverse complement strand
GGCGTCCGTCGGCCCGCCCGCGCCTCCGCCGGCCGCCGCTCCGGCTGCTCCGGGCGCGCCCGCGGTCGAGATCTGGGCTGGCCTCGATCTCGGCGGGCGCATCGCGCAGCCGACAGGCGTCGCGACCATCGATCTGGGGCTGCACGGCACCGTGGTGCTGGGCCCGTGGCTGCTGACGCTCGCCGTGCGCAGCTCTCCCGTGGGCATGGTGAGCATCCAGGGGCTCGATCGCGATGCCTTCCGGCAGGTGGACGTGGGCATCGGCGTCGGGCGCCGCTTCCACGTCGGCCCGGCGGCCGTCGACCTGATCCTCGAGCCGGCGTTCGCCGCGATGCACATGGAGTACGACTTCTCCTCGACGGTGGAGACGCAGGGTGAGGACATCGAGCTCAGCCTCGACGTCCTCGCGCGCCTGGCGCTCCCCGTGAGCCGGAGCTGGGCCCTCACCCTCACGCTCGAGAACGACGTCATCCCCGGCAACCTCGCGGCCTCGCCGGCCCACCTCCCGGTTCTCTCCGACGCCCCCCCGGGCGCGATCGCGCCGCCGAACTATCCTGCATGGCAGGGAGGCCTACGCATCGGCGCGATGGGAGATCTGCTGTGAGCCCGCTCCTGCGCACGCACGGGCCGTCAGCCGGCGCGACCGACGCCGAGCTGCTCGCCAGCGTCGCCGCCGGCGATCTCGCGGCGCTCGGCGAGATCTACGACCGCCACGCGCGCGACGTCTGGCGCGCCGTGCGTCGCACGCTGGGCGACGCGTCCGACGTCGAGGACGTCGTCCACCAGATGTTCCTCAAGCTGCCGCAGATCGCCCCGTCGTACGACGGGCGCGCGAGCTGCCGCGGGTGGCTCTGCGGCATCGGCGTGCGCCTGGCGCTGCGTCACCGCCGTGGCGTCGGCAGGTTCCGGCGGATGCTCGGCGCCTTCGGGGATACCGTTCACGGGCGCCACGAGCACGATCCCGAGCGCCAGGCGGCCGGCAACCAGGAGCTCGCCGTGCTCGAGGGCGCCCTCGCCGCGCTGAGCGAGAAGAAGCGCGCCGTGTTCGTATTGGTCGAGCTTGAGGGCCTGTCCACCGAAGACGCGGCCCGCGCCCTCGCCATCCCGGCTGCCACGGTGCGCACGCGCTTGTTTCACGCGCGGCGCGAGCTGCAGGAAGCGCTGGACCAGGGGGGGGTGCAGCCATGAGCGACTGCGACAGGCGCTGGGAGGTCGACGTGTACCGGGAAGGGCGGCTGGGCGAGAAGGACGCCGACTCGTTCGAGCGGCACCTGCGCGTGTGCCGCGACTGTCGCCGGCGCAACGAGTGCGACGAGCGCCTGCGGATGCTGGCGCGCGCGCTGCCCGACGACGGGCCGAGCGAGCTGACGCTGCGCCGCCTGCGAACGCGCGTGCTGCGCGACGTGGCGACGGGAGCCCCCGGTCGCGACGGGGCACGCTGGTTGCGCGTGGCCGTGGCCGCGGGGGTGGTCGTGGCTCTCGCCGGGGGCCTCGGGGTGATGCGCGGTGCGGTGAGGGCCCGTGCGGCGCACGTGGCGGCCGCGGCCCCGGCCGAGCACGCGGAGCCGTTGCCGACGACGCTGGCCGGGACGGTGGGCGCCGTTCCGGGGGCGCGCTGGGCGCAGGTGCGCGACCAGGGCGTCGAGCGGGTCACGCTCGACGAGGGGACGGTCACCGTGCACGTTCGCCACCAGACCGTCGGCGAGCGCTTCCTGGTGATGCTGCCCGACGGAGAGATCGAGGTGCGCGGCACGACGTTCGACGTGACGGTCGACGCGGGCGCGACGCGCGAGGTGCACGTCGACGAGGGCATCGTCGAGCTGCGCCTGCGGGGGCGGCCGGTCGCCCGGCTTGGCGCCGGGGAGACCTGGGACGCTCCCGCGCAGGTCGTGGCCGAGCCAGCGGTCTCTGCGCGGCCCGCGCCCGCGGCGGCGCGACCTGCGGGGTCGTCTGCGCCGGCGATCGCGCCCGCCGACGACGGCGCGACGGCGTACGCACGCGCTATACAGCTCCTCCGGGAGGGCCGGCCCGGCGAGGCCGCGGCGGCTTTCCACGCCCTGGCCGCCGCGCACCCGGGCGGGCCGCAGGCCGAGGACGCGTCATTCCTGGAGGCGGTCGCGCTCGCGCGCGCAGGGCGCCTCGGCGAGGCCGCCGACGCCGCGGAGCACCACCTCGCGACGTTCCCGTCGTCGTTCCACCGCAAGGAGGCCGCGCTGCTCGTGGCGCGCGCCGCGAGCGGGCGTGGCGACTGCGTGAAGGCCCGGTCGGTCCTCGCGCCGTGGAGCGGCCGGGGCGACGCCGCCGACGTGTCGGCCGCGCTCGGCGCCTGCGCCGCGCCCTGACCCGCTCCTACGCCGACGGATCCCGCCAGGCCGCCTCGCGCCGCGCCGCGCGAGCTCTGGAGGCGACGTCGAGCAGCGGGCGATCGCGGAGCCACAGCGCGCGCGTCGCGTCGGGTACCTTCGACCACTCGGCGGCGTCGAGCAGCTCGCGCCCGAGGGCCATCGCGCCCGCGAGCACGAGGTGCGTCTCGGGCCGCGACGGCGGCGCTGCCGCCACCCCCCGCAGCGTGACCAGCAGCGCGAGGGCGCGCTCGACCCACGCGGGCTCCCAGGCGTGCGACCGCGCGAGCCCGACGGCCCACGCGATGGTGGCGGCCACCACGTGCGTGTCCTCGATCGTGCGGAATGGCTTGAGCAC
Source organism: Myxococcales bacterium (assembly GCA_021778125.1). Taxonomy (GTDB): domain Bacteria; phylum Myxococcota_A; class Polyangia; order Polyangiales; family Polyangiaceae; genus Palsa-1150. The sequence goes on along the minus strand of JAJYCT010000253.1, from coordinate 5,627 downwards.
GGCGTCGTATCCGTCGCCAGGGAGCAGCTCGGCCTCGGCCACGGGCACGCCGCGCAGCACGACGCGCGCATGCTCGATCTCGGGCGCGAAGGAGAGGGGGGCGCCCGGCTCGACCGACACGCCCGCGCGCGTGGACGGCACGCGCGCGGCGCGCAGGCGGTTGCGCCCCTGCTCGTCCTGTCCGGTCGACGCCACGACGAGGAGCGTGTCGGCCTCGCGCCCGAGCGTCACCCACGCCTTGTCGCCCGTCAGGAGGAAGCCGCCCCCCGGCCGCGCGGCGAGCGTGGCGCGGAGGGCGCGGGGGTGCGCGCCGCCCTCCTCGCTTGCGCAGAGCGCCGCGATCTCGCCGGCGGAGGCGAGCGCCGGATCGAGCCTCCGGAGCGCCGCGATGTAACCGGCGGCGAAGGCCCAGCCGAGCGACGCGGCCGCGCGGCCGCCGCGCACGGCCTGCTCCGCCGTGTCCCCGGACGCGGCGGCGACGAAGACGCGCAGCGCGGGCGCAGAGGCGATCGGCGGGTCGAGAGGCGCGTCGAGCAGCGAGCGGACGAAGTCGAGCGCGCTCACTGGATCGCGCTCAGGTGGACGACGTACCACTCGCCGCGCCAGGAGATGAGCGACTTCACGTCGAACGTGCGCGTGGCTCCGTCGACCTCGACGTGGAGCTTCGATCCGAAGACGCGGTAGTAGCCGAGCTTGTTGTACTCCTCGCCCGGATCGACCCAGCGGGCGCGCGCCTCGGGCACCTCGAGCGCCACGAGACGCGCGCTCTCGGCCCCGGACCCCAGGCGCGCGTGCAGCGCGTGGATGTCGCGCCGGTACGCCGCGACCAGCCGGCGCTTCCAGTCCGACGCCGGGTCCGACACGTCCTTGACCTGGAGGTACGCGCCCAGCGGGAAGAAGAACGGCATCGCGCGCTCCGGTTCGTCGTGGACGATGGCCTCCCAGAGCCGCGCGACCCGGGCGTCCCACGCCACGCCCGACGCGGCTGGCCGATCGCGCGTCTGCGGCAGGCTCGCCGGCTCGGCGCTCGGTGCGCCAGGGGGGGCAGCCGCGCCCGCGGACGCGCCCGGGGAGGGAGCCGACGGCGCAGGCGCGGCGGGATGGGGCAGGGCGACCGAGGGCGAGGCGTCTGGCGCCGGGGGCGCGCCCCGGGAGCATGCCCAGAGGGCGAACAGCGGCGGGGCCCAGGCGCGCGTCGTGCGCATCGGCGCGGGTGTAGCACGGCCTGTAAGCGCCGGGCGGCTCCCGCGTTGGTCTAGTTGACGGCCCGGGGTTCTGTCGGGGAAGCTACCCGCCCTCCAAGGAGACTGCCCATGCGTACGCTTTCGATCTTCGCCGCCGCCGCTTCGCTCGCCCTCATCGTGACGGCCTGCGGCTCGAAAAACCAGCAGACCCAGCCCAGCGCGGCGCCGACCAACACGGCCTACCCGGGCTATCCGCAGGCAGGCCAGCCGGGCCAGCCCGCCCAGTACCCGGGGCAGTACCCGGCGCCGCAGCCGACCTACGGCGGCTACCCGGGGGCCGCGCCGACCGCCGCTCCGCCGGCCCCGCCGGCCGCTCCGACGGCCACGCAGGGCGGGCCGATGGCCACGCCCGGGCCGCTCGCGTTCAGCTGCCAGAACGACGTGCCGTGCGGCACGCACCACTGCAACATGCAGTACGGCAAGTGCGCCTTCCCGTGCCAGACGGCCAACGACTGCATCCCGCCGAACCAGTGCATGGCTGGCCTCTGCGTGCCGACCCCGCCGCAGGCCCACTGAGCGCGAGGCACCAACCGCCGCCGCGTCGACGTCGACGCGGCGGCACGGGCCGGTCAAGAGCTGACCAGGAATGGTCTTGGCCTGCTCTCCGGGCTGCCAAAGCGCCGGTCGTCGGCCGGAGGCGCCGACGCGGGCCCTCGATCTCGTGCGAGAGGCTCGTGGTCGTGAGCCAGTAGGGCGTCCGCGAGGGGTTGGCAGTGGGCCGCGCGGCGTCTTGTGCGTGGGTCTCGGACGTTGCGAGCGGCTCAGGCGAGGAGCGCCGAAGCGTGGGCGAGCAGGTTGCCGACCAGCGCTCCGAGCACCGCGACACAGGTGACTTTCTCGATGCCGCGCACCAACACCTGGGCCATCCCGTGGTGACACTTCAGGTGCGCGTTGGGCAGCTCGCAGAGACCGAGGCGGGCGCGGTACGTTCGCTTCGCCTCGTCGGTTGCCATGCGCTCGTGCCAGGCAGCGATCGCAGGGTCCTTTGTCGGGGTCTGGTTTCTTTGCGCGCTCCGGCAGCGGGACGAGCACCTCGACGTTGCGCTCGGTGGCGTTGCGGATGCACTCGTGCTTGGCATGACCGCCATCGGCGAGCAGCACCGCGGGCACGGCGCCGGTGCGTCGCTGGATCTGGTCGAGCATCGGCGTGATGGATCCCATGTCGCTGCCGACACGGGTGACCAGGACGCCCACGATGGTGCGCGGCCCTCCCATCTCCGAGCCAGCCGTGGCGAGCTGGATATTGTAGGCAGGACGGAATCCGCCGTCGCCCATCTTCATGGTGCGCGCGTCGGCGTCGGTCGTGGAGGCGCGGGGCGAGCTCTTGCCCTCGGCTTGAAGCTCGCGTGCGGTGTCGATCGCCGCCTCGACGCGCCGCTGGTAGTCGAGCGCACCGGCCTCTCGCGCGCGCTTCTCGCGCTCGGACACGCTCGGGTCGTCGGCCTCGGCGAAGACGGCCTTGACGTGCAGCGCTGCCTGCTCGCGGCACTCCAGCAGCGAAGCCTCGCGCCGGAAGGTGGGAGCCGACGCCCACGCACGCACGCGCGTGCCATCTTGCGCAACTCGGTCGAGCGACAGCAGCCCCCTGTGCATCAGGCTCGCGAGCACGTCGGTCAGCAGCTTGTCGAGCGCCTCGCCGTGGCCCACTCGAAACTCCGAAAGCTTGGAGTGCCCGACGCTCAGCTCGCCGACGATCCAGCGGTAGGCATCGTCGGAGCCCATCCGCCGCTCAATCTCACGGGCGCTGCCGATCCCTTCCGAGATGGCGTAGAGCCAGAGAGTCAGCAACATGTGGACGCTGACCAGCGCACGCCCCTGCCGCCCCTCGACCGCCTTCGCGCCCGCGGTGAACGCCGACAGATCGAGCGTCTGCACGATGCGCCACAAGAGCCGGGCCCGGTGGCTCTCGGGCAGCGTGTCCTCCGGCATCTCGAACCGGATCACGGCCTGCCGGCGCAACGGTTCGTTGGTGCGCACCCGCGGCTTCGTCACGCTCATGAACCGCTCAACCCGCAGCGACTGCGAGACATTTCCATCAATCTGCGATCTCTCGCGGGTCCCGTCGTCTGCCTGCCGCCAAGCCTCACACGCGCGCGGCCACGCCAACGGGGCCCGGGGCCGCGATCGCCATTTCTGGACAGCTCTTCAGTAGCTCGTCGTCACAAAGTCGGTCTTGGCGCTCGCGGGCCACGTCAGGCCGCGCACCGAACGGTCGATGCACGCGGCGACGCCGGCGCTGGGTGGGGTGGTGCTCACGGTGACGCCCACCGCGTGGCCCATCTTCACGGCGACGCGGACGGTCACGTGCATGTCGTCGGGCGCGCCGCACGCCGTGATGAACGACGCGTGCCGCAGGGGCGCCGCGAGCTGCGCGTTGGTCAGGTCGGGCGCGTCCGACCCGGCGCCCATGGTGATCGTCTCGTTGTTCGTGTTCAGGATGTTCTCGAAGCTCTGGCCGCCGGAGTAGCCGCCGCCGCCCCCGCCGCCCCCGCCGCCCCCACCGCCCCCGCCCTTCTTGCCGGCCTTGCCCTTGATGTCGCCGTTGACCTCGATGCCGCCAATGGGATCGCGCGCGACGGTGACGTCGTCCTTGTGCGTGCCCTTGCGCGTGAAAAACCAGACGGCGAGCACGCCCCCGAGCGCCACGACGACGCTCGCGGCGACGATCGACTTGGCCACGCCGCGCTTCTTGTCGGCGTCGGCCGCGCGCACGACGGCCTTCTCCTCGGCCTTCTTTTCGCGCACCAGGCGCGTCTGATCCACGAACGGTCGAAACTCCTCCCAGTCCGCGATGGGCATCTGCTGCCCGCTGATCTCGTCGCGCAGCCCGTGGTCGCCGACGAACTGGTTGGAGGCGATCTGCTGCAGCAGCTCCACGGCCGAGAACGGCCCGTGGTCCATGTTGTCCTTGATGACCACGTACCGTGGGCGCGGATCGCTCTCGAGCTGGGCCTTGAGCTGCGCGAGGTGCGCCGTAGGATCGTCGGCCAGCCGGCGCGAGGAGGGCGCGGCCTGGGCCGCGCGATCGATGACCGGGGCGCCGAACGGATCGGCCCCGTCGATGCGCGGTAGCGGTGCCGGGCGCGGGAGGCCCGCCGCCGCGACCGCAGACGCCACCGCCTGGCCCTCCGGCGGGAGCATCGAAAACTTCACGTCGACCTCGAGCTCGGCGCTCGCGTCGAGGTTGGCTTCGCTGATGTCAGGAGGGTGAATGCTCTTCTGCGGGGCGACGTGGTACATCGCGCTCGCCAGGGCGCCGAGGTCCGCCGGGCGGTGCGTGCGGTCGCCGATGATCGCCTTGCCGACGAGGACCTCGAGGTGCTCGGGGAGCGAGGGGACAATCTCGCGCGGGCGGCGCATCGCGGGGCCGATGTGCTCGCCCGTCAGCATCTCGTAGAGCATGGCGCCTACGGAGTAGACGCTGGAGCAGGCGTCGCCCGGCTGGAGCGTCCGCTGCAGCTCGGGCGCGAGGCAGCAGCGGTCGAGCGGGTGCGTCGGGACGATGGCGAGCTCGGGCCGGAGCTTCGCAAGCCCGTCGGCGTCCGGGGCGATGGACGAGGGGTGCACGTACAGCAGCTCGCCGCGCCCGTGGCGCTCCGCGAGATCCAGGCAGACGGGCACGATGACCGCGATCGCCTCCTCCGGGGACATGAGGCGCCCCTCGGCGCGCCGGGCGTCGATGAGGGAACGGAGGGTGAGCGACGGAGACGAGGGCTGGGCACCCGGTACTGCAGGCGCGGCGGCCGGAGAAGGCATGGCCATGAGGAGACCTCAGGATACGGCACGCACGCGGCGGCCCTCAACGGTCGTGCGCGGTGTCACGAGCGAGCGCGCGCGAGCTCGGCGATCACGGTGCGACCTCCGATCACCTGGCCTCCCAGGATCGCCGTGGCGCGCGCGAGCGCCTCGTTGCGCACGCTGACGAAGCTCATGCGGTCGCGCACCCGGACGCGGCCGACGTCGTCACTGGCGAGCCCGCCGGACCGCAGGAGCTCCTCGAGCTGCGACGGCTGCACGCCCTCGCGCTTGCCCACGTTCACGAACACCTGCACGAAGCCGGGCGCCTCTCCGTCGGACGGCCCCGCGGGCTCGGGCGCCCGGCCCTCGCCCTCGACGGAGAATCCGGGGAGCGCCCCCCCCGACTCGGGTGCAGGCGCAGGAGCGTCCGGTGCCGGGGTATCGAAGTCTGGTTCGTCGAACGGGGGGATGGTCTGGTCGCTCACGCGGATGAACTCCTCAAGATGGTGACCCCTTCGGGGACGGGCGGTACGCCGGCGCGAGCCTCTGGGCCGGCGCGAAGATGGCCGTGCACGACGGCGACGCCGCGCGCCTCGTCGATTGCGCGTCTCTCTACGAGGACACACGTCCCTGCTGAAAGGCCGG
>JAJYCT010000252.1 GCA_021778125.1 Myxococcales bacterium | reverse complement strand
CCGCCAGCTCGCGCGCGATCGCCGCGCCGTCGGCGGGCCGGTGGTCCCGGTCCTTGGACAGCATCCGCGCCAGCAGCTCGTCGAGCGCGGGAGGCAGCTCGGGGCGGAGCTTGCGCAGGCGCGGCGCCTCCTCGCGCAGCACCTTGGCCAGCACCGCGACGACGTGGTCCCCGGAGAACGCGCGCTCGCCCGTGAGGCACTCGAACAGCACGCACCCCAGCGCGAAAACGTCGGCGCGGGCGTCGATGGTCGGGTCAGCGATCGCCTGCTCGGGCGACATGAAGCCGACGGTCCCCATGACGATGCCCGTGCCCGTCCGCGGAGGCGTGGCCGCGGCGGTCGACGCGGCGCGGAGGCGGACGATCCCGAAGTCGAGCAGCTTGGCCTGCGAGGGCTCTCCGCCCATCAAGAGCACGTTGCTCGGCTTGACGTCGCGGTGCACGACGCCGCGCGCGTGGGCGACGGCCAGCCCCTCGGCCACGCGACGGGCGACGACGAGGCTGTCGGCCACGCAGAGCGGCTGGCGGGACAGCCTCTGCGCGAGGTCCTCCCCGTCCAGCCACTCCATCGCGAGGAACGGATCGCCCTGCGCGGTGAACCCGTGCGCCACGTAGCGGACCACGGTCTGGTGATCGAGCTCCGAGAGGACGCGAGCCTCCTGTGCGAACCGCTCGTCGTCTCCGGCCGCGCGGGCCACGATCTTGAGCGCCACGCGCTCGCCGGTGACCCGGTCGGTCGCCCGGTAGACGGCGCCCATTCCGCCGCGGCCCGCCAGGGCCTCGAGCACGAAGCGGTCCGCGACCACGTCGCCGACCGGCAGGCGCGAGGGGCGCGACCTCACGTCGTGTTCGGCCTCCCTCGCATGCGCGAGAAGTTCGATCGCACGGAGCGGGGGACCGCTGGCTGACATGGCGCCAATCTCGAAGACTACCCCACGGGCACCGCGCGCGGACATGATCGACGCCACCCCGGACCGGGTCCGGGCCAGGGGGGGCGTCATGGCCGCGGCCGCCACGGCGCCGCTGTCCTTCGCGCCCTTTCGCGGCCCCGGCGCGCCGGATACCGTTGCCGGGCGCCGATGAGCCCACCTCCGTCTTCCTTCCCGTACCACCGGGCGTCGAGCGCGCTCACGTTCCCGCGCGACGAGGGGTGGCACGAGGTCGTGCCCGCGGTCTGGGCGCTTTCCCGGCGCGGGGCGCGCAGGGCGGCCAACCCGTCGATGGCGAGGATGGAGTGGGTGTACCTCAACACGCACCTCGACGAGGTCGGCGGCGAGGGGCGCTCGTTCGTCGTCTTCGCCGCGTACTTCACGCAGCACCTGCGCTTCCTCGTCGTGCGCGCCTGGGACGCGTCCGATCGCTACCTCGGGGCGTGGACCGGCAGCGCCTGGGGGCTGCTCACCGCCTCCACCGAGCGCCTCGACCTCCTTTTCCGTCACGTCGGCGGCACCGACCGGTGGGACACCGCGCGCAAGCCCGACGGCTCGCTCGACCCGTTCCACTCGCGCCTCGTGGCCCGCGACGACGCCGCGCGCTTCACCGTCGACCTCGACCTCGCGAGCACCAAGACCCCCTACGAGGCCGGCGGGATCGGGCACCTGCCCTTCGGCGAGCACGGCTGGTTCGATTACTACTCGCTCACCCGCCTGCGCGCGGCGGGGCACCTGCACCTGACCATGCCGGGCGGCGCGGTCGAGGCGGTGCGCGTCGAGGGTATCGGCTGGTACGACCACCAGTGGGGGCCGTTCTTCGTCACGCCGCTGCGCGTCCCCGGCCTCGAAGAGTACGAGTGGATGAGCCTCCAGCTCGACTCGGGCGACGAGCTCCTGCTCACGACGGTCTGGGATCCGCACGGCGAGACGCCCGACCGCCCGGCGTACGGCGGCGCGGGGCTCGTGCGCGCCGGCGGGACCTTCGAACACCTGGTGGGCGCGCACCGCTGGCAGCGGACCGCCTTCTGGCGCTCGCCGATGCAGGGGGCGGTCTACTCCGCCGGGTGGCGCTTCGACGCGCCGGAGTGGGGCACGTCGCTTGTCATCACGCCGCGCCACGCCGACCAGCTCACGCCCGTGTTCGACCCGCCGCTGCCGGGGCTCGTCGGCAAGGCCATCGACGCGGTCGTCGACTGGGCGCCCAACTACGTGGGCGAGTTCTGGGAGGGCTCGTGCCGGGTCACCGGTACGTTCGCGGGCGCGCCGGCGCACGGCGTCGCGTTCGCGGAGCTCGTGAAACGCTACCGCGATCCCGAGATGCGCCTCACGCTCGCGCGCAGCGACCCGGGCCTCGCGGTCGTCGAGCTGCACGCCACGCCCCAGGACCCGCAGGTCCCGCTCACCTTCCGCGCCACCGTCGAGCAGGGAGGCGCGGTGCTCCAGCGCATCGCGGGGCTCGACGTGCCCGTGGTGGTGCTCGACGATCCGGCGCTGCCGCGCGGGACGCCGCTGCTCGTGCGGGCCACCGCGGAGTCCGTCGACGGGACGCTCCGCGCGATGGCGACGCTGTCCGTCACGCTGACCTGACGGGTGGGCGACGACTGACCACGAAGGAAGGACGACGATGGCCCAGAAGACGCGCGTGCTCATCCTCGGCGGCGGCCTCTCGGCGCTCGCCACCGGCATCCACCTCCTGCGCGACGGCGGCGCGGGCCGCTTCGACGTCACGCTCTTGACCATGGAGCACCGCCTCGGCGGAAAGGCCTCGAGCTTCCGCCGGCCCGACGGGCGCCTGGTGGACACGGGCTTCCACGCCATCTTCGGCTACTACGCCGAGATCCGCGCGATGCTCGCGCGTGCGGGCCACTCCACCGACGATCCGCGCTGGTTCTCGACCAACCACGGCGTGCACCTGATGTACGAGTCGGTGGCGCGCACGGTCAATCGCCTGCAGATCCCGCAGGGCCCGACCGATCTGCAGGGGCTCCTGCACACGGGCCTGCTCACGTACGAGGGCATGACGCTGCGCGAGAAGGCGCAGGCCGGCGCGTGGATGGCGACGATGGTCCCGCGCCTGCTCCTCGAGCCGCCGACCCCCGCGCTCGACGAGCACGGCTTCACCGCCTACGCGATCTCCACCGGCCTCGATCGAGCCCTCACGCAGAAGAGCTGGTTCCGGTACGTGCTCGACCTCTGCTTCAACTACCCGAACGAGGGCTCGGCGTACGTGGGCTTCCACGGCTTCGCGAAGCTCCTCGGCCCCCATAACGCCACCGTCTACTACCTCAACGGCGGTCTCTCCGAGGTCATCGTCGCGCCCATCGCGACGCTCTTCCGGGCGCTCGGCGGCAAGGTCGAGTTTTGCACGAAGGTCACACGCGTCGAGCTCGATCCGGCCACGCGAAGGCTCACGCGCCTGGCCATGGCGCCCACCGCCACGCCGGTGCCGATCGCCGGCGTCGACGATCACGTCGACTACCACGTGCTCGGTCCGTCGTACTCGCTCGCCGACGCGCCGTACCCCGCGCCCGGCGACCCGGCCCCCGCGGCTGGCGCGCCCGAGACGGTGCGCTCGTTCGGCACCGACTTCGACGAGGTGGTCTGGACGCTGCCGATCGAGAGCTCACGGGCGCTCCTGCGGACGACGCCGGCCTTCGAGGACGCGGTGCTCGCGCAGCCGCAGCTCGCGCGCATCTTCAAGCTGCGCACGGTGGCGTCGATCTCGATGCGCATGTGGCTGCCCGACAAGGTCATGCCGGCCGACTACGACACGGTCGTGATGGGCACCCCGCAGCCCGCGGCCACGATCATCGACTACGCCAACCGCGTCGACGAGCTGCGCGGCGGCCCCTGGGGCTCGGTCATCGAGTTCGAGGGCCAGGAGGGCCTCGACGGCGAGCTCACCGACCGCGAGATGATGCGCCTGCTCTTGACCCAGTTCCGGGACCTGCCGTTCGTCGACACCGCGCGCCTCCGCGTCGACGACGTGATGGACGGCAAGAACGGCTGCGTCGCCGAGCTGCGCCGCAACACCGCCGACCACCTGCGCTACGTACTCATGGAGCCCGGCCACTGGAAGTACAGGCCCGAGCAGGACAGGAGCCCGTACACCAACGTCACCTTCGCCGGCGACTGGATGAGCGGCACGCAGCCCACCGCCGGCATGGAGGCGGCGACCCGCACGGGGCGCGTCGCGGCGAACCTGCTGCGCGGGGCGCGGGGGTTGCCGCCGGTCGACGCGTAGCTACGGCGCCGGCGGCTCCTCGAGCAGCACGCCCGACGCGTAGCGCCACGCGCCGCCCTCGCGGACGAACGTCGAGCGCTCCGTGAAGGAGCGATCGCGTCCGCGCTCGAAGATGCGCGCGCGGAACGTCACCTCGCCGGTCGCCCCGTCGTCGCGCGCGGACTCGATCGCGAGTCCGAGGAAGCGCTGGCGCTCCTTCGCGCGCGACAGCTCGCGCGCGAGCGCCGCCTCGTCGTGCGCGCGGTCGGCGTGAACGGCCGACAGCGTCCGCACCAGGTACGCGCCGAGCCCCAGCGCGAACGCGGCATAGCGCGAGCGCATCAGGGCCTCGGGCGTGCCGGCCTCGCGCTCGCCGCCGTGCAGGGGCGCGCAGCACGCGACGTAGCGCGCGCCGGAGAAGCAGGGGCAGTCTCGCGGGGGCACGCCGGTGAGGATAGCGGCCGCGCGGTCGCGCGCCGCGGCCTACAATCGCGTCCGCTTCGAGCAGGAGATCGTCCGCCGAACGTCCCGTTGTCTCCGTCGCTCGGACCCGGTCCTCCGCCGACGAGGAACGGCCGAGGACCGGCCCACGGAGGTGGGCCGCCCGCAGGAAATGGTGGAGGCGCTGGGAATCGAACCCAGGTCCGAAAACGCCTCGCTCACGCCTCTACGTACGTAGCCGGCACTTTGAATCGCCGCGGGGACCGCCTGCCGGCGAGCTTTCCCCGAAGCTAGGCACCTGTTGGATCTCGCCTCGGCCCCGGTGACCCGGGCTCCGGCTATCCAGCTTGTTTACGCCCTCGGGAGGGTGCTGGCGGACCCTTCCCTCGGACGGCGTTCAGTGCTTTTTAGGCAGCGAGCGCGAGTGCGTTATCGTTCGCAATCGGACGTTCCGCGGGTTTTTACGTGGGCCTGCGGGCCACGGTACGCAGCTAATGAGTTCGTCGTTCCCGTCGAAGCCGGTCGCCCCCTTGGTGTGGTTCGGGACGCGGGGAACATAGACATTCGCTACCCTGCGCGCCACCCATGCGACCCGGTACGGTCTTCATCACGGGCGCGTCGAGCGGCATCGGGCGCGCGCTCGCGCTCGAGTACGCCCGCGGCGGTGCCCGCCTCGCCCTCTGCGCGCGCCGCGCGGCGGAGCTCGAGCAGGTCGGCGCCGAGGTGCGCGCGGCCGGAGGTCAGGCGCTCTGCCTGCCGGCCGACGTGTCCGACGTCGCCGCGGCGACCGAGGCCGTGCGGCGCGCCGACCGCGAGCTCGGCAGCCTCGATCTGGTCATCGCCAACGCGGGCCGGGGCGACACCAAGCTCGCCACGCGCCTGATCTGGGACGACGTCGCGTCGATCTTCGACGTGAACGTCCGCGGCGCCATCGCCACGCTCCTGGCGGCCATCCCCGTGTGCCTCGCGCAGCAGCGCGGGCATCTGGTCGGCGTCTCGAGCCTCGCGGGCGTCCGGGGTCTGCCCAACGCCGCGGCGTACGGCGCCAGCAAGGCCGCGCTCAGCCACTTCCTCGAGTCGTTGCGCATCGACCTGCACCCCGCCGGCATCCGCGTCACCGACGTGCAGCCGGGCTTCGTCGACACGCCCATCGTCGCGAACGCGAAGCACCCCACGCCGTTCCTGTGGCCCGCCGACCGGGCCGCGGCGTACATCGCGCGCCGCCTCGAGCGCGCGCCCGCCGTCGTCGCGTTCCCGCTGCCCCTGGTCGTCGCGACGCGCCTGGGCCGCCTCCTGCCCGCGTGGCTCTACGACCGGCTGGTGCGCGCGCAGGCCCCGACGAGGGCCTGAAGGCGCCCGGGGGCGAGCGCGGCCTCGTCGAACGCCACGCCCTCGGCCGCGAACCGCCCGCGTGAGAGCGTCGCGGCCTCGCGCCGCGCGCGTTCCCACGCGGCGTTGTCCAGGGGGATCGCGGCGAGGTTATGCCAGAGCCACGCGAGCGCCGTCGCGTCGCACTGCAGCTCGGTCCACGCGCGCTGCTCGAGCGGCCCGTGGTTGTGGAAGTGCGCCCAGTCGTGCAGCCCCCAGAACAGTGCGTCGAGGTTGTCCGCGGCGAGCCACAGCGCGTCGCGCGGGCGCACGCGCCGGGCGTGCAGGCCGTCGGTCGCGTCGTCGATGGCCCACGGGGCGAGCGCCTGCTCGTCGACCAGTCCCAGGCCGAACGCGTGCACGCACGCCAGCTCGCGCGGCAGGAACGCGCCCGCCTCGCGCACGACGAACACCATCCGCGCCGGATCGCCGCCGTCGAGGGGCGTCGCGCCGTCCCACAGCCCGGCGGGCGTGCGCCACTCGAGCGCGTCGCTCGTGCACCAGCCGTAGTCGTCGAAGACGCCGGCGGGCACGAAGCGCGCGACGGGCGGGGTCGCCAAATGAACGACACGCACCCGGGGGGGCTCGGCGGGGAGCACGCGCCCGGTGTAGCATCGGGAAGGGCAGCGGGCGCTTTGCGCTCCTCGCCACGCCAGGCTAAGTGCCCACGCAGATGTCGCCGTTGCAGCCGTTGCCGCCGAAGAAGGAGGTCGCGCTCGCCCTGCTCGAGCGGTCCAACGATCGCGGCATCTACGTCCACCTCGACCCGCGGTGCACGGGCGTCGCCGTGCCGGCGTGGTTCAAGAAGCAGCCGCAGCTCGTCCTGCAGATCGGACTGAACATGGCCATTCCCATCCCCGACCTGCGCCTCGACGACGAGGGGATGAGCTGCACGCTGAGCTTCAACCGGTCGCCCTTCTACTGCGTCGTGCCGTGGACCAGCGTGTTCGCCATCGTGGGCGACGACGCCAAGGGCATGGTGTGGCCCGACGACATGCCCTCCGAGATCGCCCGGCAGGCTCAGGTTCGCGCGGTCGAGACGCCGGCCCGCAAGGAGCCGCTGCGCGTGGAGCCGGCGCCGGCCGCGGAGGGCAAGCCCGAGGCCGCCGCCAAGGGCAAACGGACCAAGAAGCGCCCAGCCCTGGCGGCCGTCGCCGACGGCGACGACACGCCAGTGCGCGAGTCCAGGCCGGTGCGCGCGCCGCAGCCAGCCGCTCCGGCCGTCGTCCCCCCGGCGCCCCCGTCGCGCCCCGCGGCTGGTCCGACGACGCGCAAGAAGCGCGAGCTTCCCCCGTACCTGCGCGTCGTGAAGTAACGCCGTAGGAGCGCGGCCCGGGCCGTGGTACTGCCTGTGGGCGCGTGAAGGTCTGGGCGCCCTTCCTCGGGATCTGCGCGATCGCGCTCGGGCGGGCGCTCACGGCCGCTCCCCCGGAGCGCGCGCCGGAGTCGGACGACGAGTTGCTGCACCGCGCGTTCCGGGCCGTCGCCTCCGAGGAGACGGACATGCGCAAGGAGGCCGCCAAGACCTTCCCCACCGACCCCTGGTCGCGCGACGACGACTTTCACCTGCGCGAGTGGCGCAAGATCCGCGAGTGGGGCGGCAACCACCGCGTCCGGCTCGAGGACGTCGTGGGGGCGGTCGATCGAGGGCTGCGCGAGCACTGGCCCCAGGACAACCCGGCCCCGCTCGTCGTCACCGTGCCCCCATGCCAGCCTCGCGCGATCTACTGACCGTCGGCCGCGCGTGGCTCCTCGTCGCGCGCCGGGTGGCCGTGCGCCCGCCGCTGCGCCTCGCGCTCTTCGCGGCCCTCGCGCTTGTCGCCGCCTTCCCCCTGCTGTCGACGGCGTCCGCGCTCAACGAGTTCCGCGACGCGCACGTGCTCGGCCACTACGAGACCGTCGCGCGCGAGGCGATCCTGCGCTGGCGGCAGGCGCCGCTGTGGGACCCCTATTACTGCGGCGGCATGTACCTGCTCGGGACGCCGCAGGCGCGGTTCGCGTCCCCGACGCTGCTCCTGACACTGCTCTTCGGCGAGCCGCGGGGCGAGGCGCTCGCGGCCTTCGCGATGATGATCGTCGGGCTCGAGGGCACCTTCCGCTACGCGCGCTCGCGCCGGGCGAGCGCGCTCGGGGCCCTGGCCGCCGCGCCCGTGTTCGCGCTCAGCGGCACGTTCGCGGTGTCGCCCGCGCTCGGGTGGATCGGCTTCTTCGGCTTCGAGCTCCTGCCGTGGATCGCGCTCGGCGTGCGGCGGTCGCTCCAGGGCGACGCGCGCGGGGCGCTCGTCGCGGCGGGGGCGATGGCGTGGTGCGTCGGCATGGGCGGCACGTATGCCGCGCCGATCGCGGCGCTCTGGGGCGCCTTCGAGGTGGGCGAGCGGCTCGCCCGGGCCGCGCAGAGGCC
>JAJYCT010000251.1 GCA_021778125.1 Myxococcales bacterium | reverse complement strand
GCGCAGGCCGCCCCGGCGCAGCCGGTCAACGCGTACGCCCCCACCGCGTATGGCGTGCAGGGAGCCGCCCCGGTGGCGCCGCCCGCGGCCGACGCGCAGGTCCACGTGGCCGAGCTGGGCGCGCACAGCCCGACCAACTTCTACAAGGGCCTGTCGGGCAACGACGTCGTCGACCACGGCGGCCTGTTCGTCTCGACCTACAAGCTGCCCAGGCTGGGGTCGCCGGTGCGCCTGCGCATCTCGATGCCCGGCGGCTACGAGTTCGAGGCCAACGCCGTGGTGCGCTGGCGTCGCGAGGCCAACGACGCGTCGACCGACGCGCCGCCCGGCTTCGGCGCGCAGTTCACCGACATCACGCCCGAGGCGCGCCAGCTGGTGTACCGCTACGTCCGCAACCGCGAGCCGATCTTCCACGACGATCTGTGAGAGAGGCCGGGGGCCGGCCCCGGACGCGCGCGGCGCGGTCGCAATCCCGGCAGACGCCGATAGACTGGGGCCGCTTGCTTCGACGCCTCGGTCTTCTGCTCGCGCTCGGCGTGCTGGTCGTGACGGCGTTCGCGCGCGACGCGGGCGCGGCGGGCGATCCGAAGCTGCTCTGGAAGACCGTCCAGACCCCGCACTTCCGGATCAACTACTACTCGACCGAGGACGACGTGGTCGCGCACGTGGCCACGCTCTGCGAGGGCATCTACGCGCGCCTCGCCCCGGCGGTCGGCTGGACCCCGAGCGAGATCACCGAGATCGTGCTGGTCGACTGGACCGACAGCGCCAACGGCTCGGCGACGGCGCTGCCGTACAACGCGATCTCGCTCTACGTGACGGCCCCCGACGACATGTCGCCGCTCGGCGACGTGGACGACTGGTACCTCGAGCTCCTCACGCACGAGTACACGCACATCGTGCACACCGATCACATCAAGGGGATCCCGGCGCTCATCAACCGCATCCTCGGCAAGACGTACGCCCCCAACCAGGTGCAGGCGCACTGGCTGCTCGAGGGCCTCGCCGTCTACGAGGAGAGCACGCGGACGAGCGGCGGTCGCCTGCGCTCGTCGATGTGGAACATGTGGATGCGCGCCGACGTGCTCGAGGACTCGGTCGCCACGCTCGACCAGTTCTCGAACGTCCCGCGGCGGTGGCCGCAGGGCAACATCTGGTACCTGTACGGCTCGTACTTCATGCAGTGGATCACCGAGACGTACGGCGAGCAGTCCATCCGCGCGATGATCGAGGACTACGCCTGGCAGATCATTCCCTACTCGATGAACCGCTCGATCCGGCGGGCGACGGGGCGCACCTACGAGGAGCTGTACCCGGCGTGGGTCGCGTCGATGCGGCGCGAGTACGACGCGGAGGCGGCGGCCGTGCGCGCGCGCGGCCTGCGCGAGGGCGTCCGCCTCACGCACACGGGCAACACCTACCAGCACCCGCGGTGGATCCCGGCCAGGGCGTGGCCGTCGCACGCGGGCGACCTGCTCTTCTTCGTCGACGACGGGCACACCACGCCGGGGCTCTGGGCGCTGCCGCTCGCGCGCGACGAGGCGGGGCACGTCGTCGGGGGGCGCGAGGACCGGCGCGACCTGCTCATCCGCACCAACGGCTCGACGGGGATGTCGTTCCTGCCCGACGGCGCGGCCGTCTTCAGCTCGAGCGACGTCCACGACAACCTCTACTTCTTCGACGACCTGTTCGAGCTGCCCGCCGGCGAGACCAGCCCGCGCGGCCTCGAGGGCAACCGCGAGCGCTGGAGCGACGGCTGGCGCGCGCTCGATCCGGCCGTCTCGCCCGACGGTCGGCGCGTTGCCTTCACGGTCAACCACCGCGGCACGACGACGCTGATGATGGCCGACGTCGCGCCGTCGTCGACGAAGGCCGGCCGCCACGAGGTCCGCAATCCGCGCCCCGTCGTCCGCGGCGCGGAGTTCGATCAGGCCTTCACGCCGCGCTGGGCGCCCGACAACCGCCACCTCGCCTACAGCGCGTGGCAGCGCGGCGGCTACCGCGACGTGCGCATCGTCGACACGTTCGACGGGTCGTTCGTCGCGGTGACGCACGATCGCGCGATCGATGGCGACCCGGTCTACTCGGCCGACGGGCGGTGGCTCTACTTCCACTCGGACCGCACGGGCATCACCAACGTCTACGCGTACGAGGTGGCCACGGGGCGGCTGCGCCAGGTCACCAACGTCGTCAACGGCGCCTACCAGCCCGAGCCCTCGTCCGACGGCAAGTCGCTCGCGTACGTCGGCTACACGCACGAGGGCTACGACGTCTTCGTCCTGCCGCTCGACGAGAGCCGGTGGCTCGACGCCCTGCCGTACGAGGACACCCGGCCCGCCCCGCCGGCGGAGCCGCCGCCCGCGGCGATCGCCCCGCAGCCGTACGACCCGATCCACACGCTGCTGCCGCGCCGGTACCAGGTCCAGCTCGCGCCGGGGAACTTCGGGCAGGCGAGCAGCCTCTCCGTCGCGGGCAGCGACATCGCGGGCTGGCACTCGTTCTCGGCCACCCAGGTGACCGAGTGGGAGCGCCCCGACCTCGAGGGCAACATCTCGTACACCTACTCGCGCCTGCCGTTCGACGTGAGCGCGAGCGTGTTCCGGACGCTCGCGCCGGGCTCGAACCTCAGCATCGGCGGCAACACGCAGGAGTGGGTCCAGCAGGCGACCGGCGTGTCGACGGGGATCAGCTACGGGATGCCGCGCGCGTTCGACGGGCAGTCCGTCTCGCTGTCGTACAGCATCTCGAGCGTCTCGGGCGCCGTGCCCCTGCCCTCGACGGCCTTGAACCCGTGGGACATCCCGTCGCTGCCGTCGCGCGGCATGCTCGGCGCGGTGCGCATGGGCTGGAGCTACTCCAACACGGAGGGCTACCTCTGGAGCGTGGGCAACGAGCGCGGCTTCGCCGCGAACCTCGCCCTCGACGCCGCCGATCCGACGCTCGCGAGCGACTACCGCGGGTACGCCGCGACGATGAACCTGTCGACGTACGTGCCCATGCCCTGGATGCGGCACCACGTGCTGGCGCTGCACGCCGGCGGCGGCATGGGCGGCGGCGACCGCGGCGGGCGCGGGCCCTTCTACGTCGGGGGCTTCCTCGACCTGCCCATCGTCAACGTCGTGCAGAACGAGCTGCTGCAGGGCGGCATCCAGCTGCGGGGCTACCCCGTCGTCGCGGAGGTCGGCAACTACTACGGCCTGTTCAACGCCGAGTACCGCTTCCCGATCGTCAACGTCGACCGCGGCCCGTCGACGCTCCCCATCTTCCTCAACCGCGTCAGCGGCAACGCCTTCATCGACTCCGGCAGCGCGTTCAGCGATCCGCACCACGCCCAGATCCTGACGGGCGTCGGCGGCGAGCTCTGGCTCGACATGATGCTCGGCTACGTCCTGTCGTTCGAGTTCCGCCTGGGCTACGCGCGCGGCATCTCGGACCTGGGCATCGACAAGGTCTACTTCGTCGCGGCCGTGCCGTTCTGAGAGAGCGGGTCGGACTTCCTCGGGACGAGGGCGGACCTCCGCGCGGCCGACCCGGACCTCCGCGCGGCCGACCCGGACTTCCGCGCGGCCGACCCGGACTTGCGGCGGACCGACCCGAACTTCCGGCGGACCGACCCGGACTTCCGGCGGACCGGAGCGGACTTCGGGCGGACCAAGCCGGTCCGGCGTCGCGGGAGATCGCTCCGCTCGCCCGGGACATCGCTCCGCGCGGGAGCAAGGCGCGACCGCCGCGCCGGAAGACCGCCTTCGCCGCGCGGAGATCCGTGTTCGCCGCGGAGAGGCTCGACTTCGCGCGGAAAAACCTCGAGCTCGCCCGGCGGCGACGCGAGCCGGAGCCGGAGAGATCGACCTCGCCCGCGCGGCGATCGACGTCTGCGGCGCAGAAATTCCGCCCCGAGCCGAAGAGGGGGCGAGCGGAGCGGCAGAAGAGCGCGATCGTGAGGCGGAGGAGCGCTCTCCGGCGCGGCGAAGTCGGCTTCCGCCCCGGCAAACCCGCGTCGCCGCCTGACCTTCAGCACCCGTGCGGCCACGACGGCGGGGTCCCTGTCATGGGCATCGTGAACCCCGGCGGGCCCCAGCCACCCGCGAGCCCGGGAAAGCTCACCGGCGCCGCGAGCACGGGGCTCGTCGCGGGGAGCCCCGGCGCCCAGCACGAGACGTCCGGGTTCTCCGTCACGGGGCTCGCGTCGTTGCCCGCGCCGCCGCCCGAGGTGGTCGCGACGGAGGCGCCCACGTAGTTGAAGTAGGCGTTGTGCTGGATGGTCATCGGGTTGGGCGGCGAGATGATGCCGAGGTAGCCCCCGCCGGCGCCCGTGCTCCCGGCGACGACCACGTTGTGCTCGAAGACGTTGCCCGTCATCTGCGTGAAGCCGTCGGGCTGGTAGGAGACGATCGCGTTCGTACCGAGGGGCCCGAGGTCGCAGAGGTTGCCGTCGAGGGTGTTGTCCTGCCCCCCGTGGATCATGAAGCACGCCGACGTGATCCCCGAGACGACGTTGCCCGAGGCGACGACGTTGTTCGTCCCGTCGTCGAGGTAGACGCCCACCGTGCAGCACGAGCCGAAGTCGCCCTGGCCCATCGACGACGTGTTGAGATCCCGGACGACGTTGCTGGTGATCCGGAGGTTCGTCGAGACCGTGGTCTTCTGGCTCCAGAAGTAGATCCCGCCGCAGTCGCCGCCGTTCTGGTCGTTGTTGGTGCCGCTGGTGTCCGCCGGCCACGTGCACGCGTTCGCGACGACGTTCCCGGACACCGTGGTGTTCGACATGCCGTCGCCGTTCGTCGAGTTGTCCGACGCGGCGATGCCCATGTAGGCGAGATCGTGGACGTAGTTGTTCGCGATGACGGCCCCCGGCGAGGCGATGACGAAGAGCGCGGCGGTCGAGAACGTGGCCGCCGTGGTGTGGTGCACCTCGTTGGCCCTCAGGGTGACGTTCGTGGCGGCGTACCCCCAGAAGCCGGCGTAGAGGTAGTGCTGCATCTGCAGGCCGACGATGGTCAGGTTCTTCACCGTGGACGCGCCGAACGCGCAGCCCGTGCCGTTGCCTCCCGTGCCGCCCGAGTTGCCCGTCGTGGACTGGCCGTCGAGGATGGCGCTGCCGTAGCCGTCCGGCGGGTAGCCGGACCACGTCTCGCCGTCGTCGCTGGAGTCGAGGCCGATCGTGCTGCCGGCCGCGTTGCCCCAGTCGCAGTTGCCGCCGCTCGGGGCGGGCTGGTACGTGCCCGCGCGGACGTACGTGGTCTTGACCATCGTGCTCGCGCGCATGGCCTTCTGGGCCTGCGCGAGCGTGGCGAACGGGCTGGCGAGCGTGCCGAGGTTCGTGTCGGCGCCGCTCGTCGCGACGTAGAAGGCGTCCGGGTTGATGGGGATGCCGGCGTCGTGGGTCGAGGCGTCGCCCGGGGTGGAGGCGTCGTGGGCTGCGCCGTCGGGTCCGCCCGGCCCGCCCTCGGTCCCCGCGCCGTCGCTCGCGTTCGCGCCGTCGAGCCCCGCGGTCGCGTCCGTGCCTCCGCCGTCCGTCGGGCCTGCCCCGCCGCTCGAGCCCTGTCCGCAGCAGGCGAGCCCCGTGAGGCCGACGAACGTCGCGATAAATCGGCAGCTCGACATGCGGGACCTCTCGAGTCGAAGCGTATGCCAGCTGGGTTCGCGGGTTGGCGGGAACCGGCGGGCTGCACCGTGAGGAGCAACGGGGCGCTGCCCTGGATCGACAGCACCCTGACACCGGGGAAGAAGTCCTGGAACCGCGCTTGCCGACCTCGCCAGGAGCTTCGGGTCGATCGTCACTCCCGAAAGCCTGATGAGCTCCGCGCGCGCGGCCTGCTGCCCGCTGCGCGGGGGTGGCGCGCTCGTGCAGGGGACGCTTCCTGCGCTTCGCCACCCCCTTCGCCGCCATGGGCTGGAGAGCCGGAAAAGTTGGCCCGCGCGGTCGCCTCGTGATTCGCCAGAGGCATGCGATCGACCCTCGCTCTCGGCGTCCTGCTGCTCGCCGGCTGCGGCGCGCTGCCGCCGACGGGCCTTCAGCGCGCGCAGCAGACCGCGCAGGACTTCAACGTCGACGCCCGCTTCGCGCGCAAGGACGCCATGGTCGCGCGCATCGACGAGGCGTCGCGTGACGAGTACGCGCTGCGCCACAAGAGCTGGGGCGGCAACGTCCGCATCGCCGACATGGAAGTCGGCGCGCTCAAGGCGCACGGCGACGCGGACGTCGACGTCCTCGTCCACGTGTCGTGGTACCGGATGGACGAGCAGGAGCTGCGCATGACGACGCTCCAGCAGAGCTGGCACAGCAAGGCCGACGCCTGGCTGCTCGTGTCCGAGAAGCGCGTCGACGGCGACGTGGGGCTGCTCGGCGAGACGGTCGTCATGCAGGCGCCCGCCGGCCCGCGCCCCAAGGCGCAGTTCCCGACGATCCGCCTGACGGGCAACGCGCCCGACTAGGAGGCGGCGTCAGCTCGCGGAGCCGCCGTCGCCCGGCTCGGCGGCCGGAGCGGGCGCGGGCGCGGGCGCAGCGGCCCTCTTCTTCGGCGCAGCCTTCTTGGCGCCGGGCGGCGCCGCGGCCTTGCGCTCGACCTTCTGGCGCTTGAGGCGGGCCTTCTTCTTCACCTGCGACTTGCGTCGCTTCATCTTCATCGAGTTACGGCGATCGTGCTTACCCACGGGGCGCACCATCCCCCGGCAGGCGCTCCTTCGTCAAGCGCGCGCGTGAGGGCCCGCGCCGGTTGCCGCGGACGTCAGCCCGTGCCGTCGGCGGCGGCGGCCTCGCGGCTGCGGACCTCGAGCCGGTAGCGGCTGTTGATCGTCTCGATGTAGAAGACCTCGCGCCCGGCGATGCGCAGCACCCGCTTGACCGGCGTGGTCACGTACTCGTGCATGCCGTCGGGGAACTCGATGACGACGACGGAGCCCTTGCGTGGTGCCCGCACCAGCCGGCCTGCGACGGCCCGCGCGCCCTTTCCGAGCTTGCGCAACACCACGTCCACGCCACCAATCTAGCACCCTCCCTTCCCCCGTCTACTGCTCCGGCGTGCGGGGCCAGCGCGGCTCGCCGGAGCTCGCCGCCCCTGCGCCGGCCGGCGCTTTTCCCCTGGATTCCCCCGAGATTTCTCGGGGCGTGGCTTGAGCGCGGCAAAGGTGTGAGGTAAGCGGAGCAAGCCATGCAGCCCTTGCCGACGCCGCACCGGACGGGGTGGATCGAGGTCGTGTGCGGGTCGATGTTCAGCGGCAAGACCGAGGAGCTCCTGCGGCGCATCAAGCGCGCGCGCCTGGCGCGCCAGCGCGTGCTGCTCTTCAAGCCGCGCGTCGACAACCGCTACGACGAGGTGAAGGTCGTCTCGCACGAGGGACTCAACGCCGACGCCATCCCCGTCTCGAGCGCGGCCGAGCTCCTGTCGCTCGCCGGCGCCGACGCGGGCGAGGCGGCGGTCGTCGGCATCGATGAAGTGCAGTTCTTCGACGCCGACATCGTGGTAGCGGCCGAGGCGCTGGCCTCGCGCGGGATGCGCGTCGTCGTGGCCGGGCTCGACCAGGACTGGCGCGGGGCGCCGTTCGGGCCGATGCCGTCGCTCCTGGCGGTGGCCGAGTACGTGACCAAGCTCCACGCGGTCTGCACGCGGTGCGGGGCCGCGGCGACGCGGTCGCAGCGCCTGGTGGCCGCCGAGGGGCAGCTCTTCGTCGGGGGCGCGGCCGAGTACGAGGCCCGGTGCCGGGCCTGCTTCGTGCCCGAGGCCGCGCCGCGCTGAGCTAGGGCTTGCCGCCCTTGGCGATGCAGGCCAGCACGTAGGGCTGCGCCTGCTTGGCCAGACCGACCGCCCTGAGCTTGCGGGCCTGCTGGCACTCGGGGCCGTCGTAAGGCACCTTCCCGCCGCCGCTGCTCCCGCTGGTGCCGCCGCTGCTGCTCGGGTGGACGCCGCTGCCGCTGCCCCCGCCGCCGCCGCTGCTGGCGTGGCCGCCGCCACCGGCCCCGCCGCTGCTCGGCACGAACGGCAGGTCGCCGCCGGAGGGGACCGCAGGGGGCGGCGTGGTCGAGTCGGCCGGGGCCTCGCCGGACAGGACGGTCGTCGGATCGCTCGGCGCCACCAGGCTGCTCGGCAGCGGCTGGGCCGGCGACCCGCCCGTGCCCTTCACGGCGAAGACGATGAGGCCGACGCTGAGCAGGCCCACGAAGCCGATCGCGCCGAGGATGAGCCCCCGGTTCTTGCCTCCGCTGTCGCCCCGCGCCGGGGGCTGGGGGATCGCCGCCGGCATCGCCATGTTGCCCGCCGCCGGCGTGTAGGGCGGGGCGGCCATCGCCGGGCCGGGCATGCCGACGGGGCCCGCGGGGGCAGCCCCCGGGCCGAACGCCGCCTCGACGTCGAGCGGCGCGCCGACCT
>JAJYCT010000250.1 GCA_021778125.1 Myxococcales bacterium | reverse complement strand
ACCACCGCGGCGAGCGCGCCCGGCCGGGCGGCGAGCACGCCGTCGACCAGCCCCCGCACGAACAGCGCCTCGGCCGTGCGCCACACCAGGCTGCGCAGCGCGCCCTCTGCGCGGGCGCGCGCGGAGCGGGCCGGGACGGTGCCGCCCGACGCGTCCTCGAGCAGGACCGGGCGCGCGGACTTGAAGTGGGCGACCAGGACGTCGACGTCTCCCAGCCCGGGGGCCTCGACGCGGGCGTGGACGATCCCCCGGCGCAGGGGGATGCGCGCGCCGAAGGGAGGGGGATCCCCGGCGCGGAACACCGGGAACGAGAGCGCGCCGGTCGTGTGGACGCGCGCCTCGCGGACCGGCACGCGCGAGAGCAGCGCGCAGCCGATGCCGCGGGCGTCGCGCGTGCCCTCGACCGGCGCGCCGTAGCCGCCGCCCACGCGCGCGACCAGCCGCGCGAGCAGCGCCGACGAGCCGATCTCCTGCAGTCCGACGACGTCGGCGTCGCACGCGACGACCTTGGCGGCGAGGGCCTCGAGCTTGCGCGCGAGCAGCGGAGCGCTCCGCGCTCCGGGGGCGTCCAGGAGGTTCTCGACGTTGAACGTCGCCACCGACAAGCCCATGGGCTCCCCGGAGTAGCACGGGTGCTACGATGACCGGGCGATGGACCTGCCCTCCGAGGATGCTCTCCGCTGGATCGTCCGCACGTACGCCCACCTGCGCGCGGAGCACGGCGAGGCGCTCGGCGCGCCCGCGCTCGTTCAGCCGACCGGCGACTTCTTTCCGGACACGTTCCAGCACGACGCCGCCAGCGTCGAGCGGATGCTCCGGAGGATGATCGGCCACACGCCGCTGGCCGACGATCTGGGGCTCGAGCTCGCCTTCCTCGAGCCGGAGGCGTCGCACGCCGGCGGCGGAGGCTGCGGCTCGGGGGCGTGCGGCACGGGCGGCGGGGCAGGGGTGGGGCCGTCGGTCGTCGAGCTCGACGACGGCTACCGGGTGTTCGTCCCCGTGACCGACGTCGGCACCCCGGACGTCCTGGCGGCGTCGCTCGCGCGCAGCGTCGGGGCTCTCGTGCTGCACGAGGCGGGCGAGGGGTCGGCCGACGAGGACCCGGGCCCCGCCACCGAGATCGCGGCGATCGCGTGCGGTCTGGGCGTGCTCGTGGCCAACGGCGCGTCGGTCTGGGCGAAGGGATGCGGTGGGCTGCGCATGGCGCAGGCCACGCTGCTCTCGGTGGAGGAGGCGACCGTCGCGCTCGCCCTGTTCGCGGGCGTGCACGGCGTCAAGGAGTCGGCGCTGCGCGCGCACCTGCCGGCGACGCAGCGCGAGGCCCTCGATCTCGCGACGGCGTGGACGGAGTCCAATCCCGCGCTCGTCAGCGCGCTGCGCGAGCGCCCCGCGCT
Organism: Myxococcales bacterium; assembly: GCA_021778125.1. Classification (GTDB taxonomy): domain Bacteria; phylum Myxococcota_A; class Polyangia; order Polyangiales; family Polyangiaceae; genus Palsa-1150. The sequence goes on along the minus strand of JAJYCT010000250.1, from coordinate 6,977 downwards.
GCTGGCGTCGGGGCTGTTCTCGATGGAGCCCGTGCGCGGCCTGCTCGGGCGGTGGCTGCACAGGCGCAAGCACGACCGCGACGCCGAGGCGCCCGCGGCGGCGCCGGCCCCCGTGTCCGACGACAAGCGCCGCCGGCTCGAGGAGGCCCGCGCGCTCGTCGACGAGGTGCTGGGCGGGGAGTGACGTAGACTCGGGCGCGCCCATGGAGCGTCAGCCCCCCGTCGCGCCGTCCGACGAGATCGATCTCTACGTCCGCACGTACACGTCGCTGCTGCGGTCGAGCGGGGACGTCGACGTCCGCGCGTTCGAGGAGTCCCACGCGTACAGCGCGTCGTCGCTCCACGAGGGGGCGCTCGAGCCCGAGCCGGACGTCAGCGCGTTCGGCTACGCCGCCGCGCGCCTGCCGACCGAGATGCCCTCGGTCCGGCGCCTCGTCCTCGGGCAGTCGAACGAGCTGTTCGAGGCGGCGGGGTTCGACGTGCGCTCGTGGAAGATCGTCAAGACGCGCGGGAGGCGTCGCCCCCTGCGCTGGGACGGGGCCGGCACGCTGGCCGTCTACATCGCGAGCGCGAGCGACATCGACGACCTCATCCCCCTGGTCACCGGCTACCAGCTCGAGTGGAACAAGATGCACGCGCGCCTGCGCTCGCTGGGCGAGGGCGCGAGCCGGCCCGCGGTGCGCGACGCGCTCGGGCTCGACGACGCCGCGCTCGACAAGCTCGTGAGCGCGCTCGCGGTGGCGGACGTCGACGCGGCCGCCGCGATGCTGGCGCGCGCGCCCGTCGCCCTCAAGGTCCGGATGCTCGCGGCGTCGCACTCGCAGTACCAGCGCGCCGCCCAGCGCTGGTGGAGCGGCGTCGAGCCGCGGTACATGCGGGCGGAGGCGCCGCGCCGGCGCCCGGTGTACTTCGTCTCGTCGAACACCCACTCGCTCGTGAACCTGCTCGGCGGCTACGCGCGCGCGCAGTCGTCGACGATCGTCGACTGGGCCCGTCGCAAGAACCCCGAGGGGCTCGCCGCGGAGGTCGAGGCGCTGGCCGCGACGGGCGACGAGTCGCGCCTGCTGCCGATGGTCTATTACCTGCTGCGCGCGTGGATCCACGACGACGAGTCGGGGGCGCGGATGCGCGAGGTGCGCGACTTCGAGGCGAAGGTCGGGCTCTCCCACGTCTCGACGCCGGGCCAGGTCGACGTCGACGCGCAGCTCTTCGAGCTCGGGCGCCTCGACGTCTCTGTGCTCGATCCGCGCCTGCGCGTCCCCGGGATCGAGGCGCTCTCGCGCAGCGACGCGGTCGTCCTCAACATCGACTACCCGCTCGGGATGGCGGCCTACTACTCGCTCTCGCGCCTGGGGCAGGGCACCGGCGAGCTGCGCGGCGTGTACGTCATGGGCAAGGCCGCGACGCTCAACGGGCGCGTCGGCGACGTGTCGGCGTCGGGCACGTGCTTCGACGAGCACTCGAGCAACACGTTCCTCTTCCAGAACGCCTTCGGGGCGCGCGAGGTGGCGCCGTGGCTTCGGCACGGCAGCGTGTTCGACAACCAGAGCGCCGTCACCGTGCGCAGCGCGTTCCTGCAGAACCGCCGCTACATGAGCGCGTTCTACCGCGACGGGTACACGGTGCTCGAGATGGAGGCCGGGCCCTTCCTCGGCGCGGTCTACGAGCTCATTTATCCGCAGCCTCTGCCCCGCAACCAGATCATCCACCTGACCGACAAGACGCCGTTCGACCTGGGGTTTCTCCACTATGCGTCGGACACCCCGTACTCGCGGCGCCAGTCGCTGCTCTCCAAGAGCCTGAGCTACTTCGGCGTCGACGCGACCTACGCGTGCGCGATCGCGATCGCCCGGCGCATCTTCGAGCAGGAGATCGCGCGGCTCGGGTAGGCGGGGCGGGAGGCCGCGAAGTTGCCGTCCCCCCGCCTCTGGCCGCTACGATGGCCCCGATGGATCGGCCTCGAGTCGCTCTGATGGCTGGCGCCGGCGCGGCGCTCGGCGTGCTGTTGATGATCGCGATCGGCGGGGCGGTCCGCGGTTGCCACACGAGCTCGCGGGTCGGTGAGCTCGACCGGCGCGTGGGGCGCATCGAGGGGGCCCTCGGGCTGGGGGACGCCGGCGCGACGGCCTCGGCCGACACTCCGGCCGCGGGGGCCGACGGCGGCGCTGCGCCCGCGCCCGACGACGTCTCGCCCGAGTGCGCGGTCGCGAGGGTCGCCGCCTACCACGCCTGGCAGGACGCCCTCACGAAGGCCAAGGCCCTGGCCGGCTCCGCCCAGGCCGCGTGCGCCGACCTCTGGGGCGACAAGAAGAAGCAGGCTTGTTACTACGTCGCGTCCGCCGGAGTCCGGACCACGCAGGCCGCGCGCGACGCGATCATCAATGGCGGGCCCGCGGCGCGAGACGCGGTCAAGAACGTCAAGGACGACCCGAAGAACGACGCGATCGCGCGGGCGCGGGCGGCGAGCGACCGGGCGTTCACGGCGTGCGGAGACGAGGCGGACTAGCGGCGAGTCGACCGCGACCCTACGTCTTGCCCCCCGGGCTCCTCACGAGCGACGCGCGCGTGACCGCGCCCTCGTCGCCGAAGCGGTCGGCGATCTTCGCCGCGACCCGCTCGAGCGCGAGGCGCTTTTCCGCCTGCTCGTCGCGGAAGAGCCCCGCGGGCGGGGCGCCCGGTGCGAGCCCGCTGACTCCGACGCCCGTCAGGCGCACGCGGCGATCCTGCAGGGGGACCTTCGCGAGCAGCGCGATCGCGGCGCGGTGGATGGCGTCGGTGTCCTGCACGGCCTCCGGCAGCGTGACCGACCGCGTGCGGATCGAGAAGTCCGCGTACTTGACCTTGAGCGTCACCGTGCGGGCGTGCAGGTCGGCGCGGACGAGGCGCCGCGCGATGCGCGTCGCGTGCTCGAGCAGCGTTGCACCGACCTGGGCGGGGCCGACCCTGTCTTCCTCGTACGTCTCCTCGGCGCTGATCGAGCGCGCTCGCCCGTCGGGCACGACGTCGCGCGCGTCCTCCCCGCGCGCGAGCCGGGCGGCCTCCGTCCCCCAGCTCCCGAGCGTCGCCTCTAGCGCCGCCGGGGGCGCGCGCGCGAGGTCGCCGAGGGTCAGGTAGCCGAGCGCCCGCACGCGCGGCGCGGTCTTGGGCCCCACGCCCCACATCCGCTCGATCGGCAGCGGCGAGAGGAACGCCGCCTCCTCGCCGGGCGCAACGACGAGCAGGCCGTCGGGCTTGGACAGATCGCTCGCCACCTTCGCGACGAACTTGCTCGACGCGACGCCCGCGGAGGCCGCCAGCCCCAGCTCGGCGCGAATGTCGGCACGGATGCGGCGCGCGATCGCATCCCCCTCGCCGAAGAGCGACCGGCTCGCCGTGACGTCGAGGAAGGCCTCGTCGAGCGACAGCGGCTCGACGAGCGGCGTGTAGCGGAGGAAGACCGCGAACGCCTGCTCGCTGGCCTCGGCGTACCGCTCGCGCCGCGGCGGCACGACGATGGCCTGCGGCGCCTTTCGAAGGGCCTCGGCCATGGGCATCGCCGAGCGGACCCCGAAGCGGCGCACCTCGTACGACGCCGCCAGCACGACGCCGCGCCGGGACGCGCCCCCGACGATGACCGGCTTGCCGCGCAGCTCCGGGCGATCGCGCTGCTCGACCGACGCGAAGAAGGCGTCCATGTCGACGTGGAGGACGGTGGTCACGGCGGGGGACACCGTAGCGCGCGCGCCGGCGGGCGACGGCGCCGTGCTACGCTCGGCGCCCCATGGGACGGTCGCCGACGAGGCTGCGCGCCTTTGGACCTGGGCTCCTTCTCCTTTCTGCCGCGTGCGGCGCGAGCAGCGGCGGCGGGCCAGCCGCGGCCTACGACGCGGGCGCGGCAGACTCGACCGGCCCCGCGGGCGACGCGAGCACGGCCGACGCCCAGGGAGGCGACGGCGGCGCCGACGCGGCCGTGCCCCCCACCATCGTCGTCACGTCGCCGGCGACCGACGCCGGGATCCCCACCCTCGCGGCGGCGCTCGACCCGAGCGGGCGGGCCGTCGTCGCGATCGGCTTCGCGACGACGAGCTTCACCCTCGCGCCCCTCGGCGGCTGCGGCAGCGCGGCGCGGAACGCCACCGACGACGGGTGCGGGCACGTCGAGGTGTTCGTCGACGGCGCGAGCTGCACCCTGGACGGCGGCGTCGACAACGCCGACGCCTTCGCGAGCCCGGCGCAGGTCGTCGTCGGCGACTGCCCGATGGTCAAGGGAACCCACTCCGCGCTGCTCGAGCTGCACCACGCCGACCGCTCGCCGATCGTCGATCCGTCGACGGGCACGACGATCGGCGTCTCGCTCACGTTCACCGTCTCCGGGCCATGACGCGCGCCGCGCTGGTCGTCCTTGGGCTCGGGGTCTCGTCGGCCGGGTGCAGCGACGGCGGCGACGGGGCCGCCAACGCCGCGGCCCCCGACGGCGGCTACGCGGTCTGTCCCCCGGGCCTCGACGCGAGCTTCGACGAGCTGCGCACCCGCATGTTCGCCACCCGGAGCTGCGGGGCGGACCAGGCGCACAACTGCCACTCGACGAGCGGGGCGGCGGCCGTCGGGACGTTCCTCGACTTCACGCTCGACGCGGGCGCGGTCTACGCCGAGCTCCTCGGGCCGGACGGCGGCGGGCAGCCCGCGGCGAACGTCGCCGGGGACGCGAAGGTGCTGCGCGTCGTGCCGCACGACGCGGGCGCCAGCATGCTCTACATCAAGCTCACCCTGAAGACCGCCGCGGACCCCCACTACGGCGCGGGGATGCCCTTCACGGCCCCCGGCTCGGTGTGCCCGGAGGCGCTGGACGCCGTCCGCGCCTGGATTGACCAGGGCGCCAGGCCCTGAAAAGCGCCGCCCCGCGGGCCGGCGGAGCAACGCCCGTGTCTCCCGGGCCATCGGAACGGGCGAGGACCATGGAAGGCAAGACCGTCGTCGTCACCGGCGCGAACCAGGGGATCGGCAAGGCCAGCGCGCTCGCGCTGGCGCGTCGGGGGGCCCGCGTGATCCTCGTCGCCCGCAACCATGCCAAGGGGCAGGCCGCGCTCGACGAGATCCGGGCCGCGTCGCCCGCGCAGCAGGGCGACCTCGTCGTCGCCGATCTCGCCTCGAGCGCCGACGTGAGGCGCGCCGCGGCCGAGATCCGCGCGCGCACCGGGCGCCTCGACGTCCTGCTGAACAACGCCGGGGTCTACGTGCCCGAGCGGCACACGACCGTCGACGGGGTGGAGGAGACCTTCGCGGTCAACCACCTGGCGCCGTTCCTCCTGACGCACGAGCTGCTCGACCTGCTCAAGGCCAGCGCCCCGTCGCGCGTGGTCACCGTGAGCTCCGAGGCGCACCGCGGCGCCCGGATGCAGTGGGACGACGTGCAGTTCGCGTCGCACAGGTACCGCGGCTTCAAGGTCTACGGGCAGTCCAAGCTGGCCAACGTCCTCTTCACCTACGAGCTCGCGCGGCGCCTGCAAGGAACGGGCGTGACGGCCAACGCGCTCCACCCGGGCGTCATCGCGTCGGGCTTCGGGCAGACGTACCCGGGGGCGCTCGCCGTCGTGACCCGGCTCGCGAAGCCCTTCCTCCTCTCGAGCGAGCAGGGCGCGCGCACCAGCGTGTACCTGGCGTCGTCGCCCGAGGTCGAGGGCATGACGGGCCAGTACTTCTCCAAGAGCCGGCCCGTGCGGTCCAGCGCCGTCAGCTACGACGAGGCCGCGCAGCGCAAGCTCTGGGCGCTCTCGGTCGAGCTCGTGCGCGCCCACGCGCACGCGGCGTGACTGCCCGGCCGGCCCCGGACGCTCAGCTCGCGGGCTCGCCGCTCCAGCGCAGCGCGCTCTCGAGCAGGCGCTGCACGAGCACCTCGTAGCCGACGCCGATCTGCGCGGCGGCCTGCGCGACGTCGTCCTCCTTCGCGAGCGAGGGGTTGGGGTTGACCTCGATGACCACGATCTCGCCGGCCGGCGTGAGGCGCACGTCGAGCCGCCCGACGCCGCGGATGTGCAGGATGCGGTAGACCCGGCGCGCCGTCTGCGAGAGCGCCCGCTCGACGCCGGGGGGCAGGGGCGCGGCGGGGCCGTTGCGGATGCCCCACTTCTTGCGGTACGCGTCGTCCCACTTGGCCTTCGCCGTCGCGAAGCGCGGCGCGTCCTCGCCGGCCGGGGGCTCGCCGAAGAAGATCTCGCGCGGCGGCAGCACCGTCAGGCGCCGGTTGCCCAGCACGCCGACGTACATCTCGCGCCCCTCGACGTACTCCTCGATGAGCACGTCCCCCGCGAACCGCTCGTGCAGGAAGCGCGTGCGCTCCAGGGCCTCCTCCTCGGTGCGGGCGAGCGACGCCTTGGCGATCCCGTCGCTCGACTCCTCGCCGACGGGCTTCACGAAGGCCGGGAAGGCGAACCGTCCGAGGCGCCGCAGGGGGCGCTCGCGCGACGAGACCAGGAAGCGCGCGACGCGGACCTTGTGGAACGTGAGCAGCTTCTTGGTGAGCGCCTTGTCCTTGCAGAGCACGAGCGCCTCGGGCCCGGCCCCCGTGTACGGGACCTTCAGCAGCTCGAGCAGCGCGGGGATGTTGGGCTCGTGCGCGCGGTCGGACCGGAACGTCTCGCAGAGGTTGAACACGACGTCGGGCTTGAAGGCGTCGATGCGCTGGATGACCGAGCGCACATCGTCGTAGATCGCGAGCGTCTGCACCTCGTGTTCGAGCTTGCGCAGGCACGACAGGACGTCGGCCTCGGTCGGCTTCTCCTCGTCCTGGCGCAGGCTGCGGACGCTGAACGTCTCGTCGGGCCCGACGGTCCGGTGCACGTCGAAGAGGACGAGGATCTTCACACCGACCTCTTGAACCGGCCCGTGTAGAGGTGGGTGGTCACGAGCGACGCGAGGCACGCGCCGACGTCCAGCGCGAGCGCCACCTCGTCGGCGGGCGCGTGCAGGGCGAGCTCGGTGCAGCGCGTCTCGAGCCGGCG
>JAJYCT010000249.1 GCA_021778125.1 Myxococcales bacterium | reverse complement strand
GGCGGCGGGCGCGTCGTCGCGGTGGGCTCCGGCGGCGGCGCAGGCACCGAGACCCGGACGTCCACCTCGACCTCGATCGCCTCCGGAGGACGCCCCTCCCCTCGCTCCAGCGCCTCGCGCCGGGCCCGGACGTGGTCGCCGTGGGCGCCGCGCACGTACGCGGCGACGCGCACCTGCGCGACGAGCTTCGCCCCGCTGATGCGCCGGACCTCCGCCGCCATGGCCGCCGCCGTGGCGAAGCGCTTCTGCGGATCGGCCGACAGGGCCCGCGAGACCACCTCGACGAGCGGCTCGGCCCACGGGCTGTCCTCAGGCACGGTCGCCCGCGGCACGCGGCCGCTCAGCAAGTGAGTGACGATTGCGGAGGGTTGCAGGTTCGAGAAGAGGCGCTTGCGGCTGAGCGCCTCCCAGAGCATCACGCCCACGCCGTAGACGTCGGCGCGCAGATCGGCCGACTCGTCGCCGAGGAGCAGCTCCGGCGCCAGGTAGGCGCTGCCCTCCTGCCCGGGACGCGGCCCGGCCGATCGCACGCGGCAGGGGCTCACCACGCGCGCCAGCCCATCGAGCCCGACGACGACGCGGTCGGGCCCGAGCTCCCCGTGAATGAGGTGCAGGGGCTCGCGCTTGGCGTCGCGCAGGTTGTGCAGCGCCCCCAGCCCCGACAGCACGTCGACCAACACCCGCAGCGAGGTCTCCAGGTTGGGCCGAGGCTCGGTCTGCAGCAGGTCCGAGAGCCGCACGCCGTCGACGTAGTCGCTCACGACGAGGACCTCGTCGTCGCGGATGACCACCTCCCGGACGCGTCCGAGGTTCGGGTGGTCGAGCGTCGCCAGACGGTTGGCGTCGCGGATCCAGTCTGCGATCTCCTGGTCGCCGTGCTCGCCGCCGCGCGTCACCTTCTCGACGACGACGAGCTTCGTCTTGCCGTCGGGCTGAGTCGCGAGGGCAGCCCACACCGGAACGCCTCGTGACCCGAGCGGGCGCACGAGACGCAGGCGCTCCTGGGGGGAGGTCCCCTGAGCGTCGGCCGAGGACGAAGCCGCCACCATGACGAGCGTATCACCGCGCCGCGTGGGAGCGCACATCCGGCGGAGGGAAAGGTGGGAGGCCCCCTTGGAGGCTCGACCGTCCGCCGCTACATCCCCCCCCGGGCCCCCCCGGGGGCGCCCACCATGAACCGCTTCGCTCGCTCTGCCTGGGGGGTGCTCGCGTACGACGTCGCCGTCGCGGCGTGGGGGGCCTACGTGCGCGCGACGGGCTCCGGGGCCGGGTGCGGGCGCCACTGGCCGCTCTGCAACGGCGAGATCATCCCGCGCGCCCCGCGCGTGCAGACGCTCGTGGAGCTGTCGCACCGCGTGACGAGCGGGATCGCACTGCTGCTCACGGCGGCGCTGTTCGCCTGGGCGCTTCGGGCCTATCCCCGCGGGCACCGGGTGCGCCGCGGGGCGACCGCGGCGCTGGCGCTCATGGTTGCCGAGGCGCTGCTCGGCGCCATGCTCGTGCTCTTCGAGCTCGTGGCGCACGACGCGTCGATGAAGCGCGCGCTCAGCGTGTCGCTTCACCTCTCGAACACGTTCCTCTTGCTCGCCTCCACGGCGCTCACGGCGTTCTGGGCGAGCGGCGGCGCGCCGGTGCGCGTGCGCGGGCAGGGGCCGATGCGCTGGGTCGTCGCGGTCCCGCTCGCGGCCACGCTCCTCGTCGGCGCGACAGGGGCGCTCACCGCCCTCGGGGACACGCTCTTCCCCGCGGCGTCGCTCGCGTCGGGCGTCGCCCAGGACCTCCTGCCCGGCGCGCACCTGTTCGTACGCCTGCGCGCCCTGCACCCGGTGCTCGCGGTCCTGGACGCCACGCTCCTCGTCGTCGGCGCGAGCGGGATGCGCGCGATGCGGGGGGGGCAGCCGCTGCGGGGGCTGTCGCTCGCGCTCTCGGGCCTCGCGGTCGCGCAGGTCGGGGGGGGCCTGCTCGACGTCGCGCTCCTGGCGCCCGTGTGGCTGCAGCTCGTGCACCTGGTGCTCGCCGACTCGGTGTGGATCGCGCTCGTGCTGGCGTCGGCGGCCGCGCTCGCCGCCGACGACGCCCGACCCTTCGCGGACGGCGCTTCAGGCGCCGAGCATGTCGAGGAACGGCCCGGGCCCGAGCAGCGACGTCCCGCCGTCGAGCAGGATCGTCGCGCCGGTCATGTACGCGCCCGCGGGTGACACGAGGAACAGCACCGCGCCGCTCACTTCGTCGATCGTCGCGAACCGCCCGAGCGGGACGCGACGCCGCACCGCGGCGTCGGCGTCGGCGGGAGCGAGCCGCCGGACGCCCTCGGTCCCCTCGACCGGCCCCGGCGCCACGGCGTTGACGCGCACACCCGACCGGGCCCACTCCAGCGCCAGATCGCGCGTCAGCTTCTCGATGCCCGCCTTCGCGGCGCCGGCGTGACACTGCAGCGGCGTGGGGACCGAGGCCTGCGTCGCGGTGATGCTGACGATGCTGCCGCGCGCCTTCGCGAGCTGCGCGAACGCCGCGCGCGACACGTTGAAGGTGCCGCACAGGTCGATGTCGATGACGGCGCGGAAGCCGTTGGCGCTCAGGCTCGCGGCGGGGGCCAGGAAGTTGCCGGCCGCGCCGTTGACGACGATGTCGAGCCGCCCGAGGGTCTCGACGGCGCGGCTCACCGACGCCTCGACCGCCGCGTAGTCACGCACGTCGGCGGGCAGGGCGAGGGCCTCGCCCCCGGCGCCACGGATCTCGGCGGCGACCGCGTCGAGCTTGGCCTGCGTGCGGCCGAGCAGCGCGACGCGTGCCCCCTGCCCGGCGAGCGTGCGCGCGATGCCGGCGCCGATCCCGCTGCCGCCGCCCGTGACGAGCGCGACCTGACCGGCAAGGAGGTTGGGAGCGAAGACGGAGCTCATGGCACGTCAGCGCGGGGGCCGTCCGGCCTTCTCGTCGTCCTCGGCGACGCGCGCGAGCCCCGCGAGATCGCCGAGCGCGACGGGGTGCATCGGAGGCCGCGGCGTGATGGGCAGCGCCGCGCTCCCGCCGCGCTCGACGAGCAGTCGCGCGCAGAGCGCCACGCAGCTCTTGCCCTGGCACCAGCCGGTGCCGAAGCCCGTGTAGCGCTTGAGCGACTCGAGGTCGGTGTGGCCGCGCGCGATCGCCTCTTCGAGATCGTGCAGGGTCACGTCCTCGCAGCGGCACGCGAGCGTCTTGGCCACCGTCAGGTCCCCTCGTACTCGCAGCGGGCCTCGCACGTCTCGAAGACGGTGATGCGCGCGAGGGGGAGCTCGGAGGCGAGCTTGTCCCAGAGCCAGCGCGAGAGCACCTCGCTCGTGGGGTTCTCGAGGCCCGGCACCTCGTTGAGGTAGTGATGGTCGAGCACGGCGTGGAGCGGGCGCCACGCATCGTACAGGCGGTCGAAGTCGATGAACCATCCCGTCGGCTCGTCGACCGGACCGGCGACGGCGACCTCCACCCTGAAGCTGTGGCCGTGCAGGCGCGCGCACTTGTGCCCCACGGGCACGCGCGGCAGGCGGTGCGCCGCTTCGAACCGGAACTCGTGCACCAGGCGGACATTCATGGTAAACGCCCCGTCCCCCTTCGTTGGGAGCGGAGCGCCATGTACATCGTCCTTTCGAAAACGCCGCGCAAGCCCAATCGCAACAAGAGCAACCGCTTCCGCGCGAAGCTCAAGGCCAAGGACAAGGCGCGCCGCAAGCGCGTGTACAACGGCGAAGGCTGAGCTTCCCGAGCGGGCCGTCCGTGGGCGCTCAGTCTCCGGCGCCCCGGACGGCCACCAGGTACGCGACGATGGGCGCGCTCATCTCCTCGGGGAAGGGCGCGTGGTAGACGTCGTGCATCTTGTCGACCTCGGCGGCCCACACGTGCGCGGGAAGCGGCGGCTGATCGAGGACGTACCGCGGCGTGTGACACGTCGAGCAGGCCGCGTAGAGCATCGCGCGACCGGGCGCGTCGGGAAGCTCGGGTGGCGCGAGGTCCGGCAGCACGATGGTGTGCACCCTCGGATCCGGCGGCGACGGCGGCGAGGCTCGACCGCAGCCTGCGGCGAGCAGCAGCGGCAGCGCGAGCGGCAGCCTCACGACACGACCACCGGCGTGCGCTCGTAGGCGTTGCGCATGTAGCCGCCCCGGTTCCACTGCGGCGTGGGCCGCTGCACCTCTCCGGCGACGCTGGTCGCGCGCACGGCGATCGTCTTCGGCCCGGGCTCGGTCGGCGTCCACGCCAGACGCCAGCGCCGGAAGGAGTACTTGCCGAGGTCCGGATCGAGCTGCGCGTCCCTCCAGGAGACCCCGCCGTCGACGGAGACCTCCACGCGCGCGATTCCGGACCCGCCATCGAAGGCGATGCCTTGCATCGGGTACGGCGCGCCGCGCGCAACGCGCGCCCCGGCCTCGGGCTGGACGACGAGCGAGCGCACGTTCATGCGGGAGATCGGCACCGTCTCCGCCGCGAGCCGGTCGGGCGCTTCGTCGGCCCCTTCGGCCCTGGGCACGCGGTACGCCTTGGCCATCCAGAATCCGTCGAACGGGGCGTCGAGGACCGTCATTTCCGTCAGCGCCTTGACCCAGTAGGTCGAGTACCAGCCGGGCACGATCAGGCGCAGCGGGAACCCGTTGAGCATCGGAAGCGGCCGATCGTTCATCGCCCAGGCGACGAGGACGTCGGGGTCGAGCGCGCGTTCGACGTCGAGCGACTTGACGAACGGGGGCGGCCCCTCGATCGGGGGCTTGTCGAGGCCGCGCAACGTCACGCTCCGCGCCCCGGGGCGCACGCCGACCCGCTCGAGCAACGTCCTCAGCCTCACGCCCGTCCACTTCGCGTTGGCGAGCGCACCGCCGCCCCATTGCACGCCGGGCACGCGCGGCGAGAAGAGCGCGCGCGAGTTGCCCGAGCACTGGTTGACGGCCACCAGGCTCACCGGCTCCAGCTTCTGCACCTCGTCGAGCGACAGCGAGAGCGGCCGCTGGACGTGGCCGGCGACCGTGAGGCGGAACGTGTGCAGATCGACCTTGAGCGGGATGCCCGCCAGGTGCCATCGCACGAACATCAGCTCGTTCGGCGTCAGGTCGTGACCGAGGTACTGGAGGGGCATCTCCAGGTTGGGTGGCCGCTCGGCGTGCAGCACGAGCGCGGGGGATTTCTCCGGCCACGCGCCGGTCGCCGGGCCGGCGTCGGACGTCGGAACCCCGCGATCGTTGCACCGTGACGTGAGCGCCGCGACGCCCACTCCCGCCAGAAAGTCGCGCCTGCGCACTCGGTTCTGCACGCTCTTGGACCTCCTCGTCAACGGGTCAAGCAGGGTAGGAGCCAGGCCGCTCGAGAAGGGTTCAGAACCCCGACGACTGCACGCTGTCGTTCGCTCTCTTCGGGGGATCGCGTTCCACGGCCACGACCGGCGTCACCGTGGTGCCCGTCGTCACCGCGCACGGCGGGGGCGTCGGCGTCTCGGGCCTGCTCTTCGAGGATGGAGCGACCTGTCCAGCTCGCGTCGACGCGGGGCGGCGCGCGCCTCAGGGCGCCTTCGTCGTGCCCGCCGCCTGCGCGCGGGCGTCGCGCACGCGCGCGTCCGCGTCGCCCTGCGGATCGAGCTCGCGGGCCTGATCGAGGAACGCGACGCACGCGCTCCACATCCGCCGCGCGCAGAGATCGAACGCGTTCTTGCGGAGGGTCGCCGCGCGATCCTGCCGCACGAGCGTCGCGCGGTCCGGCGTGCCCGCGAGCCACGCGGCGAGGTCGCGACGCTTCCACGCCGCGAGGACGACGACGAGGACCACGAGCGCGACGACGACGGGCCACCGCGGGCGCCGCGGCGGAGGCGGGGCGCGCGGACGGTCGACCGAGCCCGTCACGACGATGCGTCCGGCGCTGTCCTCGGAGGTCATGGGAGCACCTGCCCAGCGCGCCCGGCAGGATTCGAACCTGCGACCTACGGCTCCGGAGGCCGTCGCTCTATCCAGCTGAGCTACGGGCGCGTTCCCGCTGCAGTAGCGGGGGCCGCCCTTGTACCACACTACCGGCCCGGCTCCACCCCCGCGGCCAGTCCGGCGTCCCGAAGAAGGAGCGCGACAGACGGTCGGTGCCGTGCGCGAGCTCGCGTCATCGCAGCGCGCCCTCACGCTCGCACGGGGCGCGGACCCAGGGCAACGACGTCCCTCCCCTCCCTCCCCGCGCCATGCCGGCCACGGGGAGGGAGGTTCGCGACGGGCACGCGGGATTACTTCGGCTCCTCGCGCGCCAGCTCGGGGTGCGGGCCGCGCGCTACTTCTGCGCCGGCCCGGTCACCCCGCCGCTCGGCGTGGGCGTCGCCTCGGGCGAGGGGGCCGCGGGCGCCGCCGTGCCGGGAGCGGGCGCCGCGGGCGTCACGACGAGCTGCGCCGTGACGTCTCCGTGGATCTCGCTCCTGGCCTTGGGCCCCTTGGTCCCCCGCGCCGTGCGCGTTGCCCTGCGCCGCGCGGTGGCCACCGCCTTCTGCACGGCCGTCATCGGCGCGCGCGCCTTGTGAGGCGCGAGACCGAAGTCGGCGAGGGCGTCGGGCTGCGTGCCGAACAGGAACCGCACCGTCTGCACGAACGCGTTGATGAACGCGTCGAGCGTGGGCAGTGCGGAGCGCTCGGCCGAGACCTTCGCCCTGGCGATGGCCTGAGCAGCCACGACGGCCGCGCGATGGTCGATGAACGACTGGAGCTCGTTCACCGCGTCGTCGACCGTCGTGGAAGCGCCCCCGACGATGAGCTGCTGCTTACCGTTCGGGAAGCGCTTCCGGGCCCCCGCGATGAGCTGCCCCACGCGCGTGGCCCGGCTGTTCTTGCCGTTTCCGTTGTTTGCCATCCGTATCACCTCCTTTCCCAACGACGGGGGTGACGGGCGCGTCCGGCGATGTGCCCGGAGCCGTGCCCTTCACCTCCCGATCCCTGGGCCGTACGAGGAGGCGATCCGTGACAGAAAATCGTACGTGGCCGTCACCCGGGCTTGTCGGCCGCGTGCGACGGCGTGGACGGAGGTGCCGGCGGCACCTCCGGCGCGGCGCCGCGGAGCGTCGGCAGGGACGTGCGGTCCCGCCGCGGGGGCGCGGGCGGCGGCTCGCGCCGTCCGGCCACGGCGAGGGCCATCGTCGCGAGCAGCAGCAGCAGCAGCATCATCACGAGCAGGAGGCGCGTGCTGCGCACGTTCCACGCGCGGTTGCGACGCGCCCACTCCTGCGCGAGCGTCTCGCGGAGCCGGTGCACGCGCTGGCGCAAGGTCGCGCCCTTGATCCCCCGCTCGGCGGCGAGCTGCTCGAACGTCTTCTCGCCCGCGCGCTCGGCCTGCAGGACCTCCAGGTCGTCGGGGCCGAGCACGCCGCCGTCGAGCATGTCCTGCACGAACGCGAGCTGCTCGCTCGCCCGGAGCGCGTCCTCCGGGGTGATCGACCGCGGCGGCGCCACCTCGTCGACGAAGTTGGGCTGGTCCTGCCCGGCCGGGGCCCCGCGGCGTCCGTCCTCGCGCGCGGGCATCGGCGGATCGGCCAGGCGCGCGCGCTCGACGTCGCGGCGGCGGAAGAAGTCCACGAGCCTGCCCTCGAGGACCTTGCGCGCCAGCGCGAGGAGACGCGGCAGGTTGTCGGGCGGATCGGCGTCGAGCCTCCGTCGCCACAGCGCGTCGAGCACCTGCCCGCGCAGCTCGTCGACGTCGGCGGGTTGCAGCCGGTGCGCGCGGAGCGCCCCGTCGAGGAGCTTGCGCAGGCGCGGGTGCGACAGCAGCCGGCCGTACGCGGAGTGCGGGTCGATCGGGTCGATGAAGTCGGGCGTGATCGCGAGGGTCATCCGGTCCTCCCACAGAGAGAAGTCGGCACGACCCGGCAAATCCTTTCCTGTTTCTTCCGTCGATCCCGTCGATTCTTCGACGATGCGGTGGCTCGCGGTCGACGATGCAGCAGGCTCGGTCGAGAGCCCCGCCCGCAGCCGAACGCACCCTCGATCGAGCCTCGCTCGGGGGTCCATGAGCCTTCCTCCCTGGCCCCATCGAGCTCATCCCCGGGGGGATCAGGCTTCATTCACGCGGGGATGAAGCTTCCTCCACGAGCCGATCGGCTCCCTCGACGAGGCCACGAAGCTTCGTTCGTGCCTCCATGAACCTTCATCCACGAGGCCATGAGGCGCCGTCGCGAGCCCCTCGAGGTTCGTCCGGACCCCGGCGAGGCCTCATCCTCGGGCCCATGAACCTGGATCCGCGCCCGTGCCCGGATTCTCCCGTCGTGCGCCAGCACGAACACGGACTCAGTTGCTGGTCTCTTCGAACTCCGCGTCGATGACGCCGCTGTCCTTCTTCTTCTCGCCCCCGGCCGCCGGCCCGCCGTCCAACGGGACGGGCCCGCCGGGCCCCTCGGGGCCGCCGGGCGGCGCGCCCTGGCCCCCGGTGGCGCCGT
>JAJYCT010000248.1 GCA_021778125.1 Myxococcales bacterium | reverse complement strand
ATCGACGGCGGCTCGAGGACGACGGGGGCCGCGGCCCGGGTCCGCCCCTCGCTGGGGCGCGCCGGGATCGCGGCCGCCACGCTCGAGGCGCTCGGGGCCCCGTCCGTCGCGCGCTCGGGCTCGTAGACGTTGAGCATCTGGAAGTGCGACTGCGCCTGGCGCGAGAGCACCGCGAACGCGTGGGGGTCCCGGCCGTACGTCTTGCCGACGATGGCCTTGACGGCCGCGGGCCGCGCCAGGATGGCCTTCACCTCGCGCGCGCCCGACGCCATCTTGACCTCGCGCAGCACGTCGACGTCGTCGGGATCGGCGGTCACGACGCTGAGCGCGTGCGCCTTCGCGTCGAACACGACGGGGCAGACGCCGAACTTCTCGGCGAAGCGCGCCGGGACCATGTCGAGCACGGCGCGCGGGACGTCGAGCTTCGCGAGCTTCTCGGACGAAATGAAGAACGCCTTGTACCGGGCGGCGAGGGCCTTGAGCAGATCGGCCTCGGCGACGAGCCCGTGGTCGAGCAGGGCCTCCTCGAGGCGCTCGCCCGAGCGCTGCGCCTGACTCGCCACGGCGTCGACCTGGGCGTGCTTGAGCACACCCGCCTCCACGAGCGCCTCCGTGACGAGCTTCACCTTCGCGGTGCCGGCGCTCGACGAGCCTGCGTGGGGGGGACGCGCGACCGACACGGGTTGGGTCGAGTGTATCAGATGCGCCCGCGCACGCTCCCGAGCAGCAGCTCCAGGGCGACGCGGTTGTGCCCTCCCTCGGGCAGGATGACGTCCGCGAACCGCTTGCTCGGCTCCACGAACGCCAGGTGCATGGGGCGCACCGTGTCGTAATACTGCTTTCGCACCTGCGCGAAGGTGCGCCCGCGCTGCTCGAGATCGCGCCGGATGCGCCGCATGAGGCGGATGTCGGCGTCGGTGTCGACGTAGACCTTCGCGTCGAGGCGCGCGCGCAGGCGCTCGTCGGCCAGCACCAGGATGCCCTCCACCACGACGACGGGCGCGGGCGCGATCGGCACGCCCTCGGGGGCGCGGTCGTGCACGGCGAAGTCGTACGTGGGCCTCACGATCGGCTCGCCGGCGCGCAGGGCGTCGACGTGCGTCAAGAGGAGCTCCATCTCGAGCGCGTCGGGGTGGTCGTAGTTGACGCGCTCGCGCTCCTCGAGGGGCAGGTGGGACTGGGCCCGGTAGTAGTGGTCCTGCTCGAGCAGGATGCCGGCCCCCGAGGGGAGCGCCTCGAGGATGGCGCGGGAGATCGTCGTCTTGCCGGAGCCCGAGCCGCCGGCGATCCCGAACACGAAGGGCGGGCGCATCGGGGTGCCTTCTATCACCTGCCGTCACGCGGACGCGCGCACGATCTCGTGCAGGCGCTCCGGGTCCACGTTGCGCCCGGTGAGGACGGCGACCACGTCACCTCCGCGCGCCGGCGGCGGCAGCCCCTCGAGGACCGGCGCGAGCGCCGCCGCCGCGCTGCCCTCGAGGGCGAGACCGAGCTCACGGAAGGCATGACGCATCGCCGCCGCGAGGTCGGGCTCGGTCACGACGAGCACGCCGGCGACGGCCGCGCGCGCGCGCGCGAACGCGGAGGCCGAGATGCCCCCCTCGAGGCCCTCGGCCAGCGTCGAGCCGCCCGTCTCCAGGCGGGTGACCGCCTCCCCGCGCTCGAGCGAGCGCGCCATCGCGCACGACGCCTCGCTCTGCGCGCCCCACACGCGCCGCGTGGCCGGATCCGGCGCGTCGGCAGCCAGCGCCCAGGCGAGCCCCGTGCAGAGGCCTCCCCCTCCGAACGGCGCCACGACGCGCGCCGGCACGCGGCCGAGCGCGCGCGCGATCTCGAAGCCGAGCGAAGCCCCGTTGCCCAGGACCACGTCGACGTCGTCGTACGCCGAGACGAAGCGGACCCCGCGCTCGGCAGCCAGCCGCAGCGCGAGCGCCTCGGCGTCGTCGTAGTGATCGCTCGGTGCGACCTGCAGGCTCGCGCCGAGCCCTTCGATGCGCGCGCGCTTGGCGCGCGGGATGGTGCGCGGGACGCACACGGTGGCGTCGATGCCGAGCGCCCGGGCAGCGTACACGACCGCCGCGCCATGGTTGCCTGCGCTGGCGGTCACGACGCGCCCGGCGCGCCCGGCCGCGTGCAGCGCGACCAGCGCGCCGCGCACCTTGAAGCTCCCGGTCACCTGCAGCGACTCGAGCGCCAGCCAGACGCGCGTCGCGCCGGAGGGATCGGCGCGTCGATCGAGCTCGGGCGCGCGCACCACCGGGGTCTCGCGCAGCCCGGCGTCCGGGAAGCGGCGCCCGAGGTGGCGGAGGGCGTCGAGCTCCGCGGCCGCCGGGGCGCCGAGGTCGAGCCCGCCGGGCGCGCCGACGCACCGGACCGGCACGTCAGCCGCCGCGCGCCAGCCAGCGCAGCGGGCGGCGGTAGTTGGTGATCATCCGGTCGGCGGGGATCTCGTGCCCCAGGCCGGGCACGATCTTCACCTTCACGTGGATGTGCGCGTCCTTGAGCATCTCGCCGGCACGCCGCGTGTTCTCGACCACCTGGTCGTTCTCGCCGGTGAAGAGGTAGACGCGCCGGATCTTCGCGCGGTTGGTCTCGAGCAGCTGCGGGGCGTCCCCCCACCAGTACTTGTCGTTGGCCGCGAGGATGAGCCATCGGTTCCAGTGCGCGGGGTCGCGCAGGCCGACCTGCTGGGCGATGTACGCGCCCTCGCTGAAGCCGATGAGGATGTTGCCGCGCGTCCGGACGCGTCCCTTGTACTCGGCGCGCAGGGCCGCGACCGTCGCGTCGATGACGCGCCGGGCCGTCTCGGCGTCGTTGCTCCATGTGCGGCCGCCGGTGTCGGTCTCCCCCGGCCCTTGCGGGCACACGACCCAGCCGAACTGCCGGGCGACGCGCGCCCACTTGCGGCAGTCCTCGAACGCGTTGCCCCCGCGGCCGTGCAGGTACATGAGGATCGGCCGCTGCGCCTTGGTGCGGGGCTTGTAGTAGTAAGCGTCGCCGAAGCCGCGGACCTCGAGGGTCATCGGGTCCGGGGCGCCGGACTGCTCGCGCGCCTCGGCGCGGCGGGCGCCCGCGAGGAGCACGCCCAGGGTGACGACGATCAGGGCCAGGGCGGCGCGGGTACGGCGAGGCACGGCTAGCCAGCCTTAATCCACCTCGGGCCGGCGAGCAAGCCGCCCGCCCGGTGCTACCCTCCCCCTCCCAGCGGACCCATGCCCCAGACCGTCTACGCCACGCGCCGCTCGGCGCTCGCCCTGGCCCAGTGCCGGGCCTTCGTCGCACGCCTGACGGCCTCCGAGCCCGGCCTCGTCACCGAGGAGCTGCAGGTGGTCACGAGCGGCGACCGGATCGTCGACCGCCCCCTCGCCGACATCGGCGGCAAGGGGCTGTTCGTCAAGGAGATCGAGGAGGCGCTGCTCGACCGGCGGGCCGACTTCGCGGTCCACTCGATCAAGGACGTGCCCGGCGAGCTGCCGCCGGGGCTCACCCTGGCCTGCATCCCCGCGCGAGAGGACGCGCGCGACGCGCTCATCGCCCCGCGCCACCGCACGCTCGACGCCCTCCCCCCGGGGGCGCGAGTGGGCACGTCGAGCCTGCGCCGGATGGTCGCCCTCAAGGCCCGGCGACCGGATCTGGACGTCGTGCCGCTGCGCGGCAACGTGGACACGCGCCTTCGCAAGGTCGACGCCGGCGAGTGCGACGCCATCGTCCTGGCCCGCGCGGGCCTGGTCCGCCTGGGCCTGGCCGACCGGACGACCGAGCTGCTGTCCACCGAGGTCTCGCTGCCGGCCGTGGGGCAGGGCGCGCTCGGCGTCGAGTGCCGGGCCGACGACGCCGGGACGCTCGCGCGCCTGGCCCACCTCCACGACCCGGAGACGGCCGTCTGCGTGGCGGCCGAGCGGGGGGTGCTCGTGGCGCTCGGCGGCGACTGTCGGACCCCGCTCGGGGCCCACGCGGATCGTGCCGGAGGCTCGATGCGCCTGCGGGCGTTCGTGGCGCGGCCCGACGGGGCGGGGCGCAGGGACGCCGAGACGGTCGTCGCCTGGCCGGCCGACGAGGCGGCAGCGCGCGAAGTCGGCCTGGCGCTCGGGCGATCGATGCGCGGGGCCTGACGCGGCGAGCCGCAACAAATACCGCCCCCGCGGGCGGCGCAGACTACGCTTGGCGGCGATGGGACTCGAAGCGGAGTGCACGGTCCGCGTCGGCCGCAAGGCGTCCGACGGCACGGCCCTGCTCGAGGGGGATCGGCTGACGTTCCGGGGGGAGTTCGGCCTCGGGATCCCGTTCGAGGAGATGAAGGACGTGGGCGTCGACGGCGACGCGCTCGTCATCCGGACGGCCGAACAGGAGGCGCGGTTCGAGATCGGGGCGGCCGTCGCCGAGATCTGGCTGCGCCTCATCAAGGAGCCCAAGAGCCTCTTCGAGAAGCTCGAGGTGAGCGCGTCGTCGCGCGTGGCGGTCGTCGACATCGGCGACTCGCTCTTTCTGACCGCGCTCCGCGAGCGGACGGCGTCGGTGGCCGAGGGACGGGTGCCGGAGGGCGCGACGGCGATCTTCCTCGGCGCCGAGACGCGCGAGGCGCTGCGCAAGGTGCCGCTCGTGCGGACTCGCATGGGCGACGCGACGGTCCTGTGGATCGTTCGCCCCAAGGGCAGCCCGGCGGTCGCCGAGGCCGACGTCCTCGAGGCCGTGCGGGCCTTCGGGCTCGTGGACACCAAGGTCGTCGCGTTCTCGCGGACGCACACGGCGCACAGGTGCGTCATCCCGGTGGAGCTGCGCGGACGCCCGCTGCGCGTGCGCCCGCCCATCGTCTCCATCCCGCCCTCGTCGCCCGGGGTCTCGCCCCGCAAGCCGGGCCGGGCGGCGCCCGGGCCCTCCCCCAGGGCCGCGCCGAAACCCGCGAGGAAGGCGGCGGCGAAGACCAAGCCCAAGGCGGCCCCCGCGACGAAGGCGCCGGAGAAGGCCCCCCCCGCGAAGACCAAGGCCAAGGGGCGGCGCTAGCCCGCTCAGTGCGGGAGGCTCTCGCCGCCGTCGCCCCGGTCCTCGCCCTTGGGCTCGGCGCGATCGTGCGGCTCCGGCGCGATCTCCGCGAGGTCGAAGAGGTAGCGCAGCGCGGAGGCCAGCTCGCCGGCGTCGCCCTCGCCGTCGGACGCGCGCGCCTTGAGGCGCGTCGTGGGCGCGTGAAGGAGCTTGCCGATCGAGCTCTCGAGCATCTGGGCGAGCGCGGCGCGATCGCCCTCGGGCAGGTGCTTGAGCCGCCCGCCGAGCGAGCGCTCGAGCTCCCCGAACAGGACGGCGTGCGCCCGCGTGCGCAGCGCGACGACCGTCGGCTGGACCTGCAGGCCGCGCGTCCACGAGAGAAACTGCGCGACCTCCTCGGCGACGATCGCCTCGGCCGCGGCCAGCTCCCCGTGGCGCGCCTTGAGGCCCCGCGCCACCTCCTGCTCGAGATCGTCGACGTTGTAGACGAAGACGTTGTCGAGCTTGTGGACGGCGGGCTCGATGTTCCGGGGCACGGCGATGTCGACGAAGAACAGCGTGCGCCCCTTGCGGGCCTTCATCACGCGACGGACCACGTCCTGCGTCACGACGGGCACGCGGCTGGCGGTGCTCGCGACGACCACGTCGGCCTGCAGCATCTCCTGCTCGAGCTGGTCCCACGGGGTCGCCGAGGCGTGCATCGTCGCGGCGAGGGCGGCGGCGCGCTCGAAGCTCCGGTTGCAGATGCGCACGGCCCGGGCGCCCTTGCTCAGGCTCTTGGCCGCCGCCTCGGCCATCTCGCCGGCGCCCAACAGCAGCACGGCGTGGTGGTCGAGATCGCCGAAGATGTGCCGCGCCAGGTCGACGGCGACGCTCGCGATGCTGACCGTGCCCGCCGCGATGGCCGTCTCGGTCCGCACGCGCTTGGCGACGGCGAATGCGCGGCTGATGCAGCGCCCCAGCATGCCCTTGAGGGCGCCGGCGGCGACGGCGGCGTCGTATGCCGTCTTGACCTGCCCGAGGATCTGCGGCTCGCCGAGGACCATCGAGTCCAGGCTCGCGGCCACGCGGAACGTGTGCGCGACGGCCTCGTCGCCCCGCTTCTCGTACAGGTACGGCGCCAGATCGGCGTCGCGCTCGAGGCCCCCGTGGCGCGCGAGCTCCTCGCGGATCGCGCGCAGCGCCGCGTCGTCGAGCCGGCTGCGCGGCAGCGCCACGACCTCGACGCGGTTGCACGTCGACAGGAACATGACCTCCTGCAGCTCCTCGCGCGCGGCCAGGTGCGACAGCACGACCGGCAAGGCCTCGGCCCCGGCGCTCAGCCGCTCGCGCACCTCGACGGGCGCGCTCTTGTGCGAGAGGCCGACGAGGAGGATGGTCACGGGCCACCCCCGAGGGCGACGCTCGCCGCGGGCACGCTGCGAACGAGGTAGAGCAGCAGCACCAGGACGGCGAAGCCGAACCCGGCGATCGTGCCGTACGCGGCGCGCCGGCCGCGCCAGCCGACCGCGGCGCGCAGCAGCAGCACGAGCCCGAACAGCGCCCACGACACGTAGCTGAACGCCGCGCGCGCGATCTCGGCCGCGCCCCCCGCCTCGACCTCGTGCGCCCAAAGCGAGCCGGTGATGATCCCGATCGTGAGCATCGGGAAGCCGGCCACGAGGAAGCGGTGCTCGGCCCGGTCGAGGGCGTCGAGCGGCGGCAGGCGCTGCATCATGCCCTCGATCCGCTTCTGCTTCAGGCGCCGCTCCTGCACGAGGTAGGCGACGGCCGCCGCGAACGCGAGCGTGAAGAGGGCCACGCCGAGCAGGTTGGCCGCCACGTGGAACGGCAGGACCACGCTACGCAGGCGCGGGACCTCCTGCGCGGTGACGACGACCAGGCGCGAGGCCAGGAGGAACGTCAGCGCCAGCGGCGCCACGAACGCGCCCACGACGTCGATCCGGTAGCGCGTGCGAACCCCCACGTAGACCGCGGCGGCCAGCAGCGACGCCACGCTGAGCGCGAAGTGGATGCCCTGCACGGGGCAGACGTGCAAGAGCAGCGACGAGACGACGA
Organism: Myxococcales bacterium; assembly: GCA_021778125.1. Lineage (GTDB taxonomy): Bacteria > Myxococcota_A > Polyangia > Polyangiales > Polyangiaceae > Palsa-1150. The sequence continues at coordinate 1,422 of JAJYCT010000248.1, read as the reverse complement.
TCTGCGCCGCGTGCAGCGGGACCCCGATCGCCACCAGGCGCGCGGCCCAGGTGACGCCCGAGATGCGGCCGAGCAGGAACGCGACGAAGAGGCAGCACGCCGCGAAGTACACGAGCGCGGTGGCGCCGAAGAGCAGGTCAGCGAGGACGGGGCTCACTCGGGGCCGAATGTGCATCAGGTGCCCCGACTTCGCCAGCGGGGCCATGGGGAAGCTCAGTCGACGCGCAGCGAGCACGCCGACATCCCGCGGAAGGCACCTCGGTCAGGGCGAGAGCCCCGCGGCGAACGTCTCGACGACCCATACGTCCCCCCGGTCGTCGCGGACGACCCCCAGGCCGACGCGGTCGACGTCGCGCCCGAGCAGGTTCATACGGTGGGAGGGGCTCTTCCAGATCGCCCGGTGGGCCAGCGACAGGCTCGAGGCGTGCGCGACGTTCTCGGTGGTCAGTCGCGCGTCGAGGCCCGCCTCCCAGAGCCGGTCGACCGGATCGCCGTCGCCCGCGTCGTGGGCCAGCTCGTGGACGCTCGCCATGCGCTCGGCGTGCTCGCGCGCGAGCCGGTCGAGCCGGGCGTCGCGCGTCAGCGCAGGGAGGCCCACCGAGGCGCGCGCCGCGTCGACCATCGAGGCGAGTCGCCCCTCGTCGGCACCCCCGGTCTCGCCCTCGCCGGGCGCGGACGCGTCGTCGGGTACGGCGACCGGATCGGCGTCGACGAAGACGGTCGCCTCGAGCACGGGCCGCGGCCCGCCGGAGGCGCCCGCGACGACCTGGAGCGTGAGCTCGCCCGGGCGCGCCGCGGCGAACCGCGCGCGCAGCACTCCGCCGTCGAGCCAGGAGGGGACCGTGCGCGGGACGCCTCCCGCGTCGAGCACGACCACGCTCGCCCCCGACGCGCCGGGGCGCAGGCGGGCCTCGACGGCGAGCCACTGACCGGTGCGCGCCCGGGTGGGCAAGGGCGAAAGGTCCGCCAGGACGTCGACCGCCACCACGACCAGCGCGTGCGAGCCGTCGTCCGCCTCGCCGGCCGCGACGCCGCAGCGCCGCGCGCCGCGGCCCCGGGGGCCGAGCCACTCGTCGAGCGCCGCGAGCGTAGCGTCCGGGTCCAGCTGCCGCGCGTGGATGGCAAAGGCCCGGGCCCAGGGGTGCGGCTCGCCCGCCGCGCGCTGGACGCGCGCGATGCCGTCGACGTCCGGCAGCGGCGCGCCGTGGAGCTTGCGCCCCAGCAGCACGCGCGCCGTCTCGCGCAGGCCGCCTTCCCCCGCCCCGCAGCGGCCGAGCGCGGCGCGCTCGAGGGAATCGAGGCCCCGGGCGTCGAGCGCCACGGGAGACGCGGTCCACGCGGCCCACGCGGGCGCCGCCGGCCCGGCGGCTCGCGACGGGGGCGATCGCAAGGCTAGGGCAAGGAACGCGCAGGCGAGCAGCG
>JAJYCT010000247.1 GCA_021778125.1 Myxococcales bacterium | reverse complement strand
GTCGTCGGCGAGGCGCGCGAGCGGGTTGCCGCGCGCGAGCAGCGCCGCGTCCTCGACGGCCACGACCTTCGCGGTGTGGGGCGCGTGCGAGCCGCGCGGGCGGTCGCGCGAGGCAAGCAGATCGAGCGCGAAGCCGCCCCCGTCCTCGTCGGGGCGCGCGTGGACCGAGACGCGCGTGCGCGCGCCGAGCGTCGACGCGAGCACGGCCGCGCACAGGTCCGCGGCGGCCATGGCGACCACGCGCGACGAGGTGACTCCGAGCATCGCGAAGCCCGAGGTCGTGCCCCGACGCATCGCCGCGGGCGACGGCAGCCCCCGCCCGTCGCCTCCGCCCAGGACGAAGGTGCGCGCGCCGCGCTCGTCGGCTAACATGTTGTCGACGATCGCGTCGACGTCGGTGGCCTCGAGGCGACGGCCGGCGTGCAGCGCGCCCGAAGCGATGCGCGGGATGCGCCCGATGCCCGGGAAGCCCGGCGCCCAGGTGAGCGCGTCGGAGAAGGCAGCCTTGACCTCGAGCGCCAGCGGACCGCCGGGCGACAGCGGGCGCTCGAGGGACTCGACGACCGAGACCGCGAGCGTCCGGGCGAGCGCCTTGACGATCCGGGCCCCGGGGAAGGGGCGGAAGGCGACGATCCGCAGCGCGGTGACGTCCTGCCCGTGCCCTCGCAGGCGCTCGGCCTCGGCCACGAGCGCGTCGCCGACGGGTCCCATGCCCACGAGCGCGAGGGCGGCGTCGACGTTGGGGGCCCGCTCGACGACGTCGTGGCGGCGCGCGGTGAGCGCCTCGAAATCGCGCAGCGCCGCGGAGAGCGCGAAGGGCACGCGTGCCGCCACGGCGTGCGCGTCGCCCGGCGCGCTGCCGGGCCGCGCGGCGCCGACGAAGGCGGTGCACATCTCGCGCGCCGGCGGGGCCAGCGCCTCGACGTGGTGCGCCGGCCCGCGCTCGTGCACGACGAAGAACGGGCAGCCGCTGTCCTCGGCGGCGCGTCGCGCGACGAGCGACAGGTCGAGCGCCTCGGACACCCCCGACGGCACGAGCATCCCCCACGGCAGGTCGGCGAGCGACAGTGCCGCGTCGAGCCCCGAGCCGCCGTGGCCGCCCGGCGGCCCCGCGTCGGCCACGCAGTGCACGATGACGCTCTGGCGGCGGTGCGCGATGGCGAGCAGCTCGGCGCGCGCGGCGGCCAGATCGTCGGCCCCCGCGACGAGAGCGACGCGCTCGCCGGCGGCGGCCGCCTCGGACAGGCGCCGCACCAGCGCGTGCACGTCCTCGCCCCGCTCCACCGCGACCGGCTCGCCGAACGCGTTGTGCGCCGGCAGCTCGCTCCCGGAGGCCGCGATCAGCACCCGCTGCGCGACGGCGCCCTCCGCCAGCGCGATGGCCCCGCCCACGTCTCTCGCCCTCATCGGCTCCTCCGCTCCGCCGTCGTGCGCGGTGCACCACGGCACTGGCGCTCTCCACTCAGAGCATGTTCGCGGCCAGCTCGGCCAGGTCGCTGCGCTCGCCCTTCGCGAGCACGATGTGCCCGGCGAGCTTCTCGCCGCCGAACCGCTCGGCGGCGATGGTCAGGCCGTTGCTCGCAGCGTCCACGTACGGATTGTCGATCTGACCGGGGTCGCCCGTGAGCACGATCTTCGTGCCGTCGCCCGACCGGGTGATGATTGTCTTGACCTCGTGCGGCGTGAGGTTCTGCGCCTCGTCGACGATGATGTACTGCTGGGGGAGGCTGCGGCCGCGGATGTAGGTCAAAGGCTCGACCTGGATCTGCCCGCTCTCGAGAAGCTCGGCGTACGCCCGCGGCCCCTTGCGCGAGCCCGCCGAGAACAGGAACTCGAGGTTGTCGAAGATGGGCTGCATCCACGGGTTGAGCTTCTCGTCGACGTCGCCCGGCAGGAAGCCGAGGTCGCGCCCGAGCGGCATGATGGGCCGCGAGACGAGCATGCGCGTGTAGGCGCCGTCCTCGACGGTGCGCTTGAGCCCCGCCGCGAGCGCCAGGAGCGTCTTGCCCGTGCCGGCCTTGCCCACCAGCGTGACCAGGCGCACCGACTCGTCGAGCAGCAGATCGAACGCGAAGCTCTGCTCCTTGTTGCGCGGGCGTACGCCCATCGCGCCCTCGCGCGGCACGCGTAGCGCGGTGACGGCCTTGCGCGTGCCGTCCCAGCGGCCGAGCGCCGTGTGCGACGGGTTGGTCCGGTCGCGCAGGAGCAGGCACGTGTTGGGCACCCAGGGGGCGTCCTTCGGGGTGAGGCGACCGTCGCGGAAGAACGTGTCGATCGCGTCGCCGTCGAGGTCGACCTCGACCATCCCGCTCGCGAGCTGATCGGCCTCGACGCGCTGGTTCTCGTACGTCTGCGACACCATGCCCAGGGCATCGGCCCGGATGCGCAGGTTGGTGTCCATCGTGACGAACACGGTGGGGCGCCCGCCGTCGTTCTCGCGCACGTCGAACGCGGTCTGCAGGATCGCCTGGTCCATCGCGGTGTGATCGATGGCGCTCGGCAGCTCGAGGCGCCGCGTCGGCACGGCGACGCGCAGCGAGCCCCCCGACTCGAGGATCACCCCCTTGGCGAGCGAGCCGCCCTTTTCGCGCAGGGTGTCGAGCACGCGCGCGATCGAGCGGGCGTTGCGGCCGCGCTCCGACCCCTCGCGCTTGAACTGGTCGACCTCCTCGATGACGTAGATGGGGATGATGACGTTGTTGTCCTCGAACCGGAAGATCGCGTGCGGATCGTGCAGGAGGACGTTCGTGTCGAGGACGTAGTTTTTCTTCATCTCGGGCGACCGGGTGCCCGTTAGCCGCAGGGAGGTCCTCCCGCAAGCCTCACAGGGCGTGTGCCCTCAGGCTACCCTGGTCTCTTCACGTGCACCCGACGATCGAGAGGCTCCTGTCGCACGCGGCGCGCCACGTGCAGTTGCTCGCGGCGCTGACGCCGCGCGAGGCGGCGTCCGAGCGGGCGCGCCTCGCGGACGAGCTGCGTGCGGGTCGGCCGCTGCACCCGCGATGGAGCTACGCCCCCGCGTCGCACGACGAGCTGCGGCGCGCGCTGGCGGCGGTTGAGCACGCGCTGGCGGTCGAGCCGCCCACCCCGCTCGGTGCCGCGGCGCTCGCGCGCGCGCGGGCGCTCGACCTCGAGGCGGAGCTCTGCGAGGCGGCGGGTACGGCGGAGGTGACGCGCCTGGCCCGCGTGCGCTTCCCCGAGCCCCCGGCCGAGGCGGCGCGCGAGGCGTCGGCGCTCGCGGCGGCGTGGCTCGCGGAGCCCGAGGTCGAAGCCGAGGGCGAGGCCATCGCGAGCGACTCGGCCGATCCGCGCTCGCTGCTGTCGCGCCTGCGCGCCGAGGTGGGGCGCCTGCGCCTGCCGTTCTCGGTCGTCGTGCACGCGTCGCTCGCGCCGCTCGCGGCGACGGGCGACGGCTTCATCCTGGTGGCGCCCGGGCGGCGCGTCTTCGAGGCGGACGTGACGCGCACGGTGCTCCACGAGATCGAGGGGCACGCCCTGCCGCGCGTGCGCGCCGCGTCGGCGCCGCACCCGTTGTTCCGGATCGGCACGGCCGCGGGCATCGATCACCAGGAGGGGCGCGCGGTGCTGCTGGAGGAGCGCGCGGGCCTGCTGGGACCCCGGCGGCGGCGGCAGCTCGCCGCGCGTCACCGCGCCGTCGAGGCGATGCTCGGCGGGGCGACGTTCGGCGAGGTCGCGACGTCGCTCGCGCGGGACCACGGCCTGGGCGAGGTCGACGCGGTGGTCCTCGCAGAGCGCGCGTTTCGCGGCGGCGACGGCACGCGCCCGGGGCTCGGGCGCGAGCGCGTGTACCTGGAGTCGTTCGTGCGCGTGCGAGCGCACCTCGCCGCGCGGCCCGGCGACGAGCCGGTGCTCGCGTCGGGCCAGATCGCGCTCGACGCGATCGACGCGCTGGCGCCGCTGCTCCCGCCTCGGCCGGCGTGCCGGTAGCACGCCGACGTTGGTGGACACACTTCAGGGGCAGTGAGCCGCGCCGGCTGCGCACACCTGCATCGGCACCGTAACCCATGACGTGCCGCCGCGGTTGTCGTGCACGACCATCCACAGGTCGCCCGTGCCGGCGGTGTCGGGCGCGGCGAACGTGTTGTCGGTCTTGTCCGGACCGCCCACGGAGCCCGAGGTCGTGTCGTAGAGCAGGCGCGCCTCGTCCTGCACCTGGCCGAGCGACGTGTAGTAGTCGACCCAGATCTCCTCGTGGAGCGGCTTGCCGTTGACGTCGGTCTGCTCGGGGTTCACCTCCCAGCTCGAGTCGGGCACGCTCGGGCCGAGCTTCACATCGCAGTCGCCGCTCTTGCTCGACGCGCACGCCGGCATCGACAGGCACCCCTGCGGCGAGCTGCACGCGGGGGCGGTGTAGATCTGCGGCGCGCCCGGCTGCGGCGCCACCGGCAGGTGCTTGCCAGCCACGTCGACGTACGAGATGACGGGGTTCGCGTTCCGGACCTTGTCGTACGCGTAGACGCGCGTGAAGCCGAGGACCCAGTCGTCGGGCCCGAGCTGGTTGCCGGCGGCGTCGAAGCACCCCACGGGGACCGCCTGCGGGTTCTGATTGGAGGGGTCGATGGGCACGAGCTGCACGTGCCCGGCGCACGCGATGTTGAACACGATCGCGAGCCCGTAGGGCACCGGCGTGCCCGGGACGGCGGGGTGCGCGGTCACCGCGTCCTTGGGCATGGTGAACGAGAAGCTCGTCCCGGTCGGGAGCGCGAAGGGGCCGCCCGGTGCGGGCGCGCCCGCGTCGCCGCCCGCCCCGCCCGCGTCGCCTGCCTGCGCGGCCCTGGCGAACTGCTGGAAGCACGCGTAGTACGCGTCGTCCGTCGGGTTCTCGCAGACGAGCGGGAGCCAGTACACCTTCATCGGCTCGGGCTTGGTCGTCCGGCCGTCGAATGCCAGCACGTCCAGCGTCACCGTGTCGCCGGGCGCCGCGTAGGGCTTGTCGGCGCTCGACGCGAGCACGCGCACCGTCTCGATCTGCGTCGGGTCCGCGAAGCCCGACGGCGCGCATGACGTGGACGCCCAGGCGAAGGCCAAGAGGGGCAGGGCAGGGAGCAGGCGCCGCATCTCAGTACTCCATGCGGATCCCGAAACTCGGGATGATGGGCAGGTCGTTGGCGGGGGCGGCGTGCGTGTTGTTGTAGTCGTAGCTGTACCCGTCGACGTTGCCCTGGTTGTAGACGTTGAGGACGTCCAGGTAGAGGCTGAGCTTCCCTGGCGTCTCGCACCTGGCGCACCAGTGAAACTGCCAGGTCTTGTCGATGCGCACGTCGAGCGCGTGGAAGAGCGGCAGGCGCGACCCGTACGCTGGGTACGAGGCCAGGGGCAGGTACGTGCCGATGTTCTCGTCGTAGAAGCCGTACGTGTCGGGCGTATACATCCACCCGCTCGAGAGCCGGTAGCGCATGCCGAACTCCCAGCCGCGCCCGAGGCGATAGCTGCCGAGGACGGTCAGGATGTGCGTCTCGTCGTACTGGAAGAGGCGCACGGGCGCGCCGGGCTCCGTCTGCCTCTCGCTGTGCGACAGCGTGTACGCGAGCCACCCGAAGAACCGCTCGTCGGGCTTGTAGCGCAGGAGCACCTCGGCGCCGTAGACTTGGCCCGTGCCGGTGTTGCCGAGGCCGGCCTCGACCAGGTTGTCGAGCTTCTTGTAGAAGCCCTCGATGGATGCGTCGATCTGCGTCGTGATCTCGCGCTCGACGCCGACGTCGTAGTGCGTCGCGCGGTTGCTCGTCAGGCCCGTCATGCCGAAGACGGGATTGGTCTCCTGCGGCGACGGCGGCTGCGTGAAGAGGCCCGCGCCGCCCTTGATCGTCGTGCGCGGGTCGCGCGTGACGTCCTGGCGCGCAACGAAGCGCGGGCTCACGTCCCAGGCGGCCGTGTCCTTCGTGTAGTCGACGCGCAGGCCCGAGACGATGCGCCCGCCGGCCCACGGCGTGGCCTCGAGCTCGCCGTAGAAGGCGGGCTCGTACATCGCGCCGCTCGTGTTCGCCTGCAGCGGGGGCGCCTGCGAGAAGGGGCCCGCCGGCGGCTGCCCGGGCTTGGGCAGCGCCGGCAGCTGCGCCGACACCGTGTACGGGGCGTACATCATGTCGACGCCCACGTTCATCGTGAGGTTGCGCTCGATCTTCTGCGCGAGCTCGATGCGGCTCGTGACGGGCGTGTCGCTCAGCTTGAAGAACAGGTCGCCGGCCTGGAACTCCAGGTAGTCCTGCCCGACGGCGGCCACGGCGCGCAGCTCGGTCGTGTCGCTCACGCGGTTGCGATAGAGGCCCTGGATACGCCAGAAGCCGGTGTGCGAGCCGATCGTCCCGGCGAGATCGGGCTCGCTCGCGTCGGCGGTCGGCAGGAACACGTCCAGCTTGTCGTCCGAGCCGAAGAAGGCGAATCGCACGCTCTGGTGTTTGTCGAGGTCGCGCTCGAGGACCGCCTGGTAGTCGTAGTAGACGGGCGTGACGGTCACGCCCGCGTTGGTCGCCTGCAGCACCGGCGACAGCCACAGGTCGAGGTTGGAGCGGCGCGCGCCGACCGAGAAGCGCCAGCCGGTGTCGCCCACCGGGCCCTGCACGAGCACGCGCGAGTCGATGAAGTCCGCCTGCGCCATCGCGTGGATGCGATCGCCCTTCGGATCGGCCAGGCCGACGTCGACGATGCCGCCCATCGCGCGGCCGTACTGCGTGCTGAAGTTGCCCGGGTAGAAGTCGAGCTTGGAGATCATCTCGGTCGGCACGACAGAGGACAGGCCGCCGAAGTGGTAGACGAGCGGCACGGGCGTGCCGTCGACGAAGTACTGGGTGTCCTGCGGCGCCGAGCCGCGCACGATGAGCAGGCCGAGGAACGCGGGCGGGCGCGCGACGCCGGGCAGGTTCTGTAGCGAGCGCAGCGCGTCGCCGTTGGTGCCCGGGATGCGCGCGAGTTCGCGCTGCTCGAGCGTGCGCTTGGTCACCTCGCGCGGCGGCTTCTCGCCGCGGATCTGGACCTCCTCGACCTCCTCCTCTTTCTTCGCCGCGGGCGCGGCGGGCGCGGCCACGGGCGCGAGGCGATCGACGGCGCTCTCCTCCTCGCCGGGCTGCACGGTCTCGTCGGCCTCGTGCGGCGCCTTGCCCGCCGCCGCGAGCGTCACGTGGTACGCGCCGGCCGGCAACCCTTCGATGCGCCACGCGCCGTCGGCGCCCGTCGTCGCCGTGTGTGTCCATCCCGACGCGTCGCGAACGATGATCGTCGCGCCGGCGATGGGGCGATCGCCCGCGAGCGTGACGACGCGCCCCGCGAGCACCGCGGCCGGCGGCGTGAAGCGGTAGACGAAGCGGATCTTCGCGGCGACGGGCTTTCCGTCGCGCGTCGCGGGCTCGAAGAGCAGCCGCTGCGCCGCGGCCACGGCAGCCTCGTCGAAGCCGCGGCCGACGGGCGCCTCGACCGTGGCGCGCGCGACGACGCCGGTGGCGTCGATCGTCAGGACGAGCGGCACCTCCACGGCGTCGTGGAACCCGGCGTCCAGGGCCTGCTTCGGGTAGACGGCGCCGTCGTTCCTCTTGACCACCGGCATCGTCACGACGGGCGCCTGCGGCGCGGCGACGGGGGGCGCGGCCTGCGGGAGCTGCGCCGACGCCGGACGCGCGACCGCTGCCAGCGCGACGACGCCGGCCACGACGGCAAGGGAAGGGCGCGGCGCGCGCATCGCGCGTGCTTGCAGTAGCTGAGGCCGACGGGAACCTCAACCGACCCGCGGGCGCGCACCGCGCGACATCCGCGGGGGGGCGGTGTTATACGCGCACGCCCCCGCCGCGATGCTCCCGTCCACGCCCGCCGCCCCGATCTCCGCCGCCTCCACCTGGGTGGGCCTCTGGTCTCGCCCGCCCGACCGGCCCGCGCAGGTGGCCCTCGGCGTGGCGGTCGCGCTGCTCGCGGTCGCGGCGATCCCGGGCGGGCCCGCGTGGCTCGCGTCGCTTGTCGACTTCTCGGCGGTGGGGGATCTGCGCCGGCGGCGTCGCTTCCTGGCCGTCGCCTCGTTCGTTGCGGCCTTCCTGTCGCTCGGGACGATTGCGTTCACTCTGCGCGGCGGGCCGCGCGACCCGCTCGCGTCGGCGTACTGGATCGCGGGGCGCGCGCTCGCGCATGGCCGGCTGTCGTGGTCCGCGTCGCTGCCCGCCGCGAGCTTCCGCGCGGCGCACCTGCTGCCGTCGGGCGCGACCGATCGGGTGAGCGGGATCGTGCCTCCCGGCTACCCGCTGCTGCTCGCGTTCGGGTTCCTGGTGGGCGCGCCCATGCTCGTCGGCCCGCTGCTCTCGGCCGGTCTGGTCGTGCTCACCTGGGGCCTCGCGCGCGAGCTGTCGCTCGCGGCCGGCGAGCGCGACGAGCGCGCGGAGGCGGTCGCGCGGGTCGCCGTGGGCCTGTCGATCGTCTCCGGGGGGCTGCGCCTGGCGACCGCGGACACGCTGCCGGCGGGCGCGATCGCAGCGGGGGTGGCAGCGTCGCTGCTCTTCTCGCTGATGGCGCGGCGGCTCGGCGACGCCCGCTTCTTCGGGCTCGCCGGCCTCGCGCTCGGGGGGGTCGTCGCGACGC
>JAJYCT010000246.1 GCA_021778125.1 Myxococcales bacterium | reverse complement strand
CGCCGGAGCCGCTCGACCCACTCGATCCGCTCGAGCCGCCGGAGCCGCTCGACCCACTCGATCCGCTCGAGCCGCCGGAGCCGCTCGACCCACTCGACCCGCTCGAGCCACCGGAGCCGCTCGACCCACCGCTGGCGGATCCGCTGCTTCCTCCTCCGCCGCCCCCGGAGGTGCTCTGGTCACTCCCGGACGATGTTGGGCCACAGCTCGCCAGGGCGAGGGCGACCGGAGCCGCAAACAGGCGCAGCAGTACGTCGAGCTTCATGCCCGGGACGGTACCCATCGCGGCCATCGAGCCGCGAGCAGAGCCCTTCACAATTCAGATGAAGCTCGGCCGGAACCGCAGGGCCGGCAGGAAGCGCCGCGTCCGGTGTGCTAAGCGCCCCTCACTTCCCCATGTTCGACGCCCTGTCCAAAGGCTTCAAGGCTGCGCGCAACCGCCTCGCCGGCCTCACCGAGCTGACCGAGCAGAACGTCGAGTCGGCGCTGCGCGAGGTACGCCTGTCGCTGCTCGAGGCCGACGTCGAGCTTGGCGTCGTCAAGGCCTTCCTCGCCCATGTGAAGGAGAAGGCGCTCGGCGAGGTCGTGCGCACGCGCGCCAAGGGGGGCGACGGTCAGGCCCTCAAGGTCGCCGCGAGCGACGTCTTCGTGAAGATCTGCCACGACGAGCTCGTGGCGTTCATGAGCCCCGGCGACGGGCCCGCGCTCGAGCTCGCCCCCAAGGGGCAGACGACGGGCGTGATGATGGTGGGCCTGCAGGGCTCGGGCAAGACGACCACGTGCGCCAAGCTCGCGCGGTGGCTGCAGAAGCAGGGACATGCGCCGCTGCTCGTCGCTGCCGACATGCAGCGCCCCGCCGCCGTCGAGCAGCTCAAGGTGCTCGGCGGCCAGCTCGGCGTCCCCGTCTTCAACGTGCCGGGCGCGACGCCGCTCGACATCTGCCGGCAGGCGCTCGCGCACGCGCGCGGCGGCGGCAAGCACGACGTCATCGTCTACGACACCGCCGGCCGCCTCGCGATCGACGAGGCGCTCATGCAGGAGCTCGCGGACATCAAGGCCGCGGTCGAGCCGAAGAACGTCCTGCTCGTCGTCGACTCGATGATCGGTCAGGATGCGGTCAAGACGTCCAAGTCGTTCCACGATCGCCTCGGCCTCACGGGCGTCGTGCTGACGAAGCTCGACGGCGACGCGCGCGGCGGCGCGGCACTCTCCGTGAAGGAGGTGACCGGCGCCCCGGTGCGCTTTGCCGGCGTCGGCGAGACGCTCGACAAGTTCGAGGAGTTCCGGGCCGAGGGCATGGCGAGCCGCGTGCTCGGCATGGGCGACGTCGTCGGCCTGATGAAGGACTTCCAGGAGGTCGTCGACGAGAAGGAGGCGACCGAGAAGGCGATGAAGATGCTCGAGGGGCAGTTCTCCCTCGACGACTTCCTCGAGCAGATCCGGATGATCCAGAAGATGGGGTCCCTCAAGGACCTCATCGCGAAGATGCCCGGCATGGGCGACATGATGCCCCCAGGCGTCAACCTCGACGACAAGGAGCTCGTGCGCATCGAGGCGATCATCCAGAGCTTCACGAAGCTCGAACGCAAGGATCCCTATGCGCTCATCCGCGAGCCGTCGCGCGTTGCGCGCATCGCCAAGGGCTCCGGCCAGCCCGACCAGCAGGTGAACGAGCTGGTGCAGAAGTTCCTCTTCATGAAGCAGATGATGGAGGGATTCGGCCAGAACATGGGGATGATGGGCCGGATCCCGGGCATGAAGAACGTCGCCATGGCCCGGCAGATGAAGAAGCAGATGGCCCAGGGCGGCCTGCCCGGCATGGGCTTCCCCGGGATGCCCGGCATGGGTTTGCCGGGCATGGGGATGCCCGGGATGGGCATGCCGGGCATGGGCATGCCGGGCATGGGCATGGGCATGGGCGGCGGCGAGAGCATGACCAAGATGCGGACGATGTCGGCCGCCGAGAAGAACGCGAAGAAGGCGCAGCGAAAGCGCGAGAAAGAAGCGCGCAAGAAGAGCCGTCGCTAGGCGCGCGGCGGGCTCGAGGGGCGGCGCCGGGCGAGGCGCCCCATCTCGACGCGCGGCGTCCTTGTTGATAGAAGGGCCGCCATGCGTTCGATCCATGGCCTCATCGGAATCGTGCTGGCGGGGGTGATCGCCGGCGGGTGCGTCGGCGGCAGCAAGGGCATCAGCGCCGAGGACAAGGAGAAGCTCAAGGCATACGTCCTCGATGCGCCTCCGGCCGACCTGCCGCACAAGGTCGACATCAACTTCGAGAACAAGGTCCACCTCATCGGCTACAAGTTCGACCCGGAGACGGCGAAGCCGGGACAGGAGACCAAGCTCACGTACTACTGGCGGTGCGACGAGCCGCTCGAGGACGGGTGGCTGCTCTTCACGCACACCAAGGACGACGGCTCCGGCAAGATGGGCAACCTGGACTTCACCGGCCCGCTGCGCGACCAGCGCAACGGCAGCCACCAGGTGCTCGGCCCCGAGCGCTGGGAGAAGGGCAAGATCTACGTCGACGAGCAGACGTACAAGATGCCCGATGACGTGACCGGGCCGACCGTCACGGTCACGGTCGGCATCTGGAAGGGCGACGCGCGCCTGCGCATCGTCAGCGGCCCGAACGACGGTGACAACAGCGCCATCGTCGGCAAGATCAACACGGGCCTCGCGCCTAAGGCCGGCGACCCGCAGGGCAAGAACGACGCCGTGCCGAGCCTCACGGTGAACAAGCTCGCCAAGAACGACGCCATCAAGATCGACGGCAAGGGCGACGAGCCCGAGTGGGGAGTCGCCGCGAGCACCGGCCCTTTCGTCGACGTGGGCACGGGTAAGCCGAGTCCGGCGTTCCCGGTCCAGGGCTCGGCCAAGCTCGCGTGGGACGACCGCAACCTGTACGTCCTCTACACGGTCACGCAGGCCGACCTCTACACGGGCTTCACCGACGCCAAGTCGCAGCCGAAGGACTTCACGGCGGCGGGCCAGCCGAAGCTGTGGACCAAGGACACCGTCGAGATGATGCTCGAGCCCGACGCGGCCGGCTCGAATACCAACTACTACGAGCTGCAGATCAACCCCCAGAACAAGGTCTTCAAGTCGCAGTTCGACACGCTCCAGCAGCCTTCGGGCGGCGAGAACGGGCCGTTCGGTCACGAGGACTGGGACCCGAAGCTCAAGAGCGCGGTGCAGATCCAGAAGGGCGCGGACGGCAAGCCGACCGGCTACACCGTCGAGGCCGCGATCCCGTGGGCCGGCTACGCGAAGGCAGCCCATCACCCGCCGCAGCCGGGCGAGGTCTGGCGCCTGAACTTCTACGCGATGAAGAACAACGGGGGCGTCGCGTGGTCGCCGATCCTCGGGCAGGGCAACTTCCACAAGGCGACGCGCTTCGGCAAGGTCACCTGGGCAGTGCCCGGCGCCGCGGGCGTGCCGTCGGCCTCGGCGTCCGCGGTGGCGTCGGCGGCTACTCCGCCGAGCGCTGCGCCTGGCGCGGCGGCGGCCGCGAACCCGGTCCCCGGGCTGGGCATGCGCCCACCGATTCACATCGTGCGTCCGACGGCGGCGCCCTAGCGCCTGGCGCGACGTGAGCGGGTGCCCGATCGAGCACCGGCTCGCCGTCCCGGTTCATGGCTCCGCTCGCCGCAAATTCGTCCCCGGCGCGTCGCATGCCCTAGGCTCGTGGCATGCGCAAGATCCAGGCGGCGAGCCTCGTCGCCGCGGCGCTCGGCCTCGCCTCCGGCGTGGCCGGCGCGCAGCCGGGCTCGTCGACGGCGCCGCCGCCGCACGGCAAGAAGCAGCAGCCCTTCGTCCTCCAGAAGGAGCGCCTCGGCTCGTCCGGGATGTCCGACGCGGCACGCGCTCGCATGCGCGCGGGCGATTGCCAGGGGGCGCTCGACGCGTTCGACGAGGCGATCGACCATTCGATCGATCCGACGCTGCGGCGCGATCGCGGGCTCTGCCACGAGAAGCTCGGGCACGCGTATCCCGCGATCGACGACTACCGGGCGTACCTCACGGCCGTGCCCGACGCGCCGGACGCCGACGACATCCGCTCCCGGCTCGCGGCTCTCGAGGAGCAGACGACGGGCAAATCGTCGCGGAGCGAGCCCTCGGACCAGGCGCCGGCCGACTCCGCTGCGAGCGTCAAGGGGAGCGTCGGCGCCGAGGGTGAGGCCTCCGCGACGCCCGGGGGCAAGCCAGCGCCGCGCGGCGACCCCATGGACACCGTGGAGCACGACAACGTCCTTCTCGCGTCGCCGCTGCGCGGCGGCAAGGGCTGGTCGCTCGGTCCGTTCCTCGCGGCGCACAAGTGGTTCGTCTCGGGCACGTCGTTCGACGACGCCGACACCTGGGCCGAGATGGCGGGGATCGTGGTGCGCTACTCGTTCGGGCCGACGTGGACGGTCTTCGGAGAGGCGGGCTTCCAGAAGTTCAACTCGACCTCGTCGACGACCAACGTCGGGCTCACGAGCGTCTCGGGGTTGACCTCGCAGCTCGGCCTCGAGGGGCGCTTCCCGTTCGACGGGGATTACAGAAACCAGCTCGTGGCCGCCCTCGGCCTCGGCTTCGATCACGTCGTCTCCACACCCGGCGCGGCGACCTCGGGGTCCTACAGCAGCGGCGCGCTCATCCCTCGCGCGCGGATCGGCTGGCGACACATGATCGCCGGGTCGTCGGCGATGGACCTGTCGCTCGACGGCGGCCTCGGCAAGTTCGCCACCTACGACAACCCGTCGGACTTCCCGTTCGGCGGCCCGGGCCCCGAGTCGCTCGTGCTCGGGCTCGATCTCGCCTTCCTCTGGGGCCTCTGAGGTCGCGCGATCCGTCCGGCCTGCTACACGTCCTGGGTGCTCGCTGTGCGCGCGGCCGTGCTCGTCCTGCTGCTCGTCACGCCGGGGTGCGCCCGGAGCGCGAGCGCGAGCTCCAGGGACGCCGGAGTTTCCGCCGCGCCCCCGCCGGCACCGGGCCTCGTCTGTACGCGCGACGACAGCTTCCCGTCGGTGCTCGACGTCGCCGAGGCCTCGGCGGCGGCGGAGGTCGAGCTGCAGCCCGGCGTGCGGGAGCTGCTCGTCGTGTCCGACTCCGGCCGCAACGGCGCCGCCCTGGCCTACCGGCTCCCCTCCGGTCCTGCGCGTTCGCTCTTGCTGCCGCTCGATCCGTCGGCCAGCGACGACGTCGAGGGGATCGCCTGGGTGACGGCGGGCCCGCGCGGTGGAGGCGGCGCGCTCTACGCGCTGACGTCCTCGGGCGCGATGCGGCGGTTCGTGCCGGACGGCAGGGGGGGCCTGCGCCGGGATCAGGACGCGTACCCGATCGGCCCGCCGCCTCGCGCCTGCACGAACCTGCGCGACGTGAACTGCGGTCGCAACTACGAGGGCCTCTGCCTTCGGCCTCGCTCGGTCTCGGCGCGCTGCGCGGGCTACGCCGCCGGCCGGAAGGCGTCCGAGCTCGACTGCCTCGTCTTCCAGGGGGACAGGCTCGTCGCGGATCCGCTCTGGGAGCCGATCCGTCTGCCCCGCGGGCTCGTGCCTGCCAACGCCCTGAGCGACTGCGCGTTCGGCGCCGCCGAGGGGCCGGCGCGAGCGACGCTGCTCGTGACGACGAACGTCTTCGGAGGCGGGGCGACGTACGTCGCCCGCGAGCCCGGGGGAGCGCTCGTGCCCCTCGAGCTCCCGGGAACGCTGAACAACGAGGCCGTCGCCGTGGACCGGACCGGGGCGCTACTGCTCCTCGGCGACCTCGACGCCGACGCGAGCCCATCGCTGCGGGCGACGTGCACGGGCTGGTGACCCGGGCGGCTTCTTACCGGGCTCTCCCGCGCCGTTTTGCTACCCTGCCGGCCGCCACGCATGGCCTCTAGCGCCCGCGATTACCCGGTTGGCACGCGCGTCCCGGGGACCGTCTACCAGGTCCTGCGGCGCATCGGCTCGGGCGGCATGGGGACCGTGTACGACGTCGAGGACACGACGATCGGCAAGCGGTACGTGCTCAAGGCGCTGCACCCGCAGCTCGGGGCCCGCGAGGACCTGGCGCGCCGCATGCAAAAGGAGGCGCGTACGCTCGCGCGGCTCCACCACCCGAACATCGTCGAGGTCATCACCGCGGGCGTGACCGCCGACGAGCTGCACCTGCCCTACTACGTGATGGAGCGACTCGACGGGCAGTCGCTGCGGCTCGTGCTCGAGAAGAAGGGCCAGCTCGAGCTGCCGCACGCGTACCACATCGCGATCGACCTGCTCGACGCGCTCGACCACGCGCACGACACGGGCGTCATCCACCGCGACGTCAAGCCGGACAACATCTTCCTGCACCGGACCGTCGCGGGCGTGACGGTGACGAAGCTGCTCGACTTCGGCATCGTGTCGCTGCTCGACGCGACCCACAGCGAGACCGCGGGGCGCTTCCTGGGGACGCTGCGGTACGCGTCGCCAGAGCAGCTCCGGGGCGAAGCGCCCACGCCGCGCCTGGACGTCTACTGCGCCGCCTTGGTCCTCTACGAGATGATCGCGGGGCGGGGGCCGTTCGACGAGGCGGGCCACGGCGCCGAGGTCGCGGCTTGCCACCTCGGGAAGCCGGCCCCGCGGATTTCGAGCTTCGCCATCGTCCCGGGGGAGCTCGACGCGCTGCTCGCCTCCGCGCTGGAGAAGGAGCCGGAGCGCCGGCCACGCGACGCGCTCACGTTCGCCTCCAGCCTTCGCAGCCTCAAGCGGGCGCTCGCGCCCTCGCGCGGCGCGGACTCGACCTCGAACCTGCGGACGTCTCCGGCCGTGCTCGACTCTTCCCCCGGGGCGGCCCCCCTCGTGTCGCTCGCGCGGCCAGCGCCGTACGGGCCCTACGTGGTGTCGCCTGCGCCCTCGGCCCCCGCGTCCGCGGGGCCCGCAGCGGACCCCCTGGCTACCGTCCCCGGCATGTCGCCCCCGACGGGGACGTTCCCCCTCCTGGCGGCGCGCGACCTGCAGGCGACCGAGCCCACTCCGTCCGGGGTCGATCGCGGCGCGCCCACGCAGACCTTCGCTGCCGAGCCCGCAGTCCGGCGCGGTGCGAGCGACACAGCCGCCGTGACCTTGCCGTCGGGCGCCCCGCCCCGGCCTGCGGACGGGGTCGCTCCCCTGCGCCGGCCCTCCGAGCGCCCCGACGCGGCGACCGACGAGCCGCACGTGCGGCCGACGGTGGCGCAGGCGACGACCGCGTCGACGTCCGCGACGGCGATCGCGATGGCCGTCTCGACGTTCGTCGGTCTCGGTCTCCTGGCGGCGGCCCTTCTGCTCTTCCGGCTGCGCGCCCCGGCTCCCGCGCGGTCGAGCACCGAGGCGCCGCCCGCCGCGGCGGCGATCGTAACCCCCCCGCCGAGCGCCGTGCCCGTGGTCATTCTTCCGGCTCCGACGATCGCTCCGCCGGCGCTGGAGGAGCCCCCGGCGAGGAAAGCCTCCCCTGCGCCGTCCGCGCTGTCCGCGCCGGCGCCGCGGCCGCGCGCCTCCGTCTCGCCGTCCGTGGCGGCGGCGTCCTCCACGCCGCCGAGGGCGCCTGCGCCTTCGCCCGCGCCGCCGACGCGCCCCGGTCCGGGCTTCTGACCGGTCACGCCCGCTTCGTCGGATCCTCGGGCCACGCGTGCCGCGGGTAGCGGCGCATCAGCTCGCGCCGCAGCGCGGGGTAGTGGCGTTGCCAGAAGCCCGCGAGGTCCGTCGTCACCTGCTGCGCCCGCCCGTTCGGAGCGTTGAGCTCGAGCACGAGCGGCACGCGCCCGCCGCCGACGCGCGGGCCGTCGGTCATGCCGAAGAAGTCCTGCATTCGCGACGCGATCGCCGGCGGCTTGCCGGGCTCGTAGCGCACGACGCACGAGCGCCCGCCCGCCAGCGTGACGCGCTCCGGAGCGAGGCGATCCACATCGGCCGCGCCCCGCCCCGTCGCGCCTCGCAGCGCCTGCAGCAGGCCCGCCTCGCGCAGCTCGGCGAAGCTCCGGCGCCCCTCGCAGAGGGTCACGAGCGCCGCCCGTACCGCGACGTCGTCGGGCGCGCCTATCGAAGGATCTACGGAAGCGGCGAAGCGCGCCCGGGCGAGCCAACGGTCGAGCGCCTCGCCGTCCTCGAACGCGCGCGGCCCCGCGGCCAGCGCCGCCTCGGCGAGCACGCGCGACACCTCCGTGCCCGCCGCGTCGGTGCGCTCCGACGCGTGAAGCGTCAGGCCCTCCCAGAGCATCGCCTCGCGTGCGACCACGCGCCTGGCCTGCGCGTCCCACGCGACGGTCTGCCGCTCGTCGACGTCGTCCGGGAACAGGTCGAGCAGCCACTCGGGCTCGATGGCGCTGGCGAGCCGGACCACCACGCCTCCGCGCGCCCCGGCCGCGCGCTCTTCGGCGTCGAGGGCCACCATCCACTCGGCGGTGCGCACCACGCTCGTCTCGGCGAGCTCGGCGACCCCGCCGCCCGCGAGCGCCAGCGCGCGACCTCCGGGCCGCACGCGTCTGGCCACGCGGTCGGGGTACCCCGCGAGCAGCGCGAGCCGCAGGGCGGACTCCGCGTTCCCGCCGCCGCCCTCGACGCGCCGCACGCCCCGTGCGAGCTGCTCGGCCGCCCGGGC
>JAJYCT010000245.1 GCA_021778125.1 Myxococcales bacterium | reverse complement strand
AGCCGCGCGAGCACGCGGCGCAGAGCAGCAGGGCGGCAGCGCGCTTCACAGCGGTCCCTCCGTCAGGCCGTGCACGAACTGCCGGACGCGCGGCTCGGGGCTCGCGCGCGCCTCGTCGGTGGTGCCGTCGAACAGCAGCTCGCCGCGGTACATCATGCCGACGCGGTCGGTGACGGTCAGGAGCCGATCGAGGTCGCTCGACACCATGACGACCGTGGCGCCGCTCTGGCGCTGCTCGGCGCGGAGCAGCTCGAAGATCTTCTGCGACGTCACGGGGTCGAGGCCCGCGGCCGGCTCGTCGTAGAGGACAAACGGCGCCCGCGTGACGGTGGCGCGCGCGACGCCGACGCGCTTCTTCTGCCCGCCGCTCAGGCCCGCGGGCATGCGCTGCTCGAAGCCCGCGAGCGACACGCACGCAAGGCGCTCGGCCACGCGTTCGCGGACCTCGTCCTCCGGCGGTGCGTACAGGCGGCGCAGCGGGAAGGCGATGTTGTCGAAGACCGTGAGGTGGTCGAAGAGGGCGTTGTTCTGGAAGAGCATGCCGATGCGCTTGCGGATCTCCTGCAGGGCGAGCTCGGGGGCCTCGGTGATGCGGTCGTCGCCGACGGCGACCTCGCCGCGGTCGGGCTTCATCAGGCCCGTGAGCATCTTGAGCAGGACGCTCTTGCCGCTCGCGCCCGGGCCGATGAGGCCGTAGAGGCACCCGGTGGGGACGGTGAGCGAGACGTCGCGCAGGATCGTGCGGCGCCCGCCGCCCGGCTGGTGCACGGACTTGTGGAGGCTCGCGACGCGGATCACGGCTTGCCGGCGGGACGCGCGAGCTCGGCCCGCGCCCGGGACAGGCGGGAGTAGAGGACGAGCGTGGCCGCGGCCAGCCCGGCGACGAGCGCCACCAGGCCGAGCAGCGCGGCCTGCAGCCCGCGCAGCGACGTGCGCGCGACGGCGATGGGGCCCACGTGGCCGAGGTTGCCCCCGGGGGAAACGACCGGCGCGGGGCGCGCGACCATGACGACCGTGACGTCGCTCGCGAGCAGCCCGGTGACGGCGCCCGCGACCAGCCGCTGCACGGCGTCGGCGGAGAGCGGCGGGGAG
Organism: Myxococcales bacterium; assembly: GCA_021778125.1. Classification (GTDB taxonomy): domain Bacteria; phylum Myxococcota_A; class Polyangia; order Polyangiales; family Polyangiaceae; genus Palsa-1150. Next base: position 7,495 of record JAJYCT010000245.1, on the reverse strand, counting down.
GAGCCGCGGTGCGCGAGCAGCACGCTCGCGCTGCCGCGCGGGGGGGCCTCGTCGCGGAAGGGGCGGGCCTCGGGCACGCTCAGGTGCACGCGCGCGCGCAGCACGCCGTCGATCTGCTCGAGCGTGCGCTGCAGGTCCCCGGCCATGCCGGCGACGATCTGCGCGTGCTCGGCCGCCTCACTGGGGACGAGCGCGCCCTTGCCCACGGCGTCGAGCACGCCCGGAGGCGAGGGTCGCGGGAGCTCCTCGTCGCGCAGCGTCGCCAGCGCGCGCGGGACGTCGTCGCGCGCGACGGCGACGCGCCACCGGCCCTCGGCGGTCGGGTCGGCCTCCTTGACGGCGTCGACGCTCGCGCGGACGAGGTCGACGACGATCTGGTTGGCCTCCCCGTCGTCGAGGGCGCCCGCGACGGGGACGGTGCAGCCCGCCGCGAGCAGCGGGAGCGCGACGAGCACGGAGCGGAGGGCAGCGCGGGGGGCCATGGCTCAGCGCCCGGGCGCGGCCTTGGGCGCTTTGCCCCTGGGGGCGGGCGCGGGGGCCTTCGGCGTGGACGCGGACGCCGGCGCGGGCGCGGCCCCGGACTCCGCCTGTAGCTGGCGCCGGCGCTCGACGACGGCCCGGTGCATCTCCTTCATCCAGCGCGCGACGTCGCTGCCCGGCGCGTGCTGCGTCTGGATGACGGCCTCCATCGGCCACCAGGCCACCGGGCGGTCGTTGATCGCGAAGACGATGTCGTAGGGGCCCTCGGCGCTGGCCATGGGGAAGGGCAGGCCGCCGCCCTCGCCCATGCACGACCACGGGTGCTCGGGCCGGATCTCGGGCTGGAAGCAGCCCTCGTTGCGGCCGACGACGTGGCCGGACTGATCGAGGACGTAGGAAGCGATGGACACGTTCGTGCCGGCCCAGCCGCGCGTCCCGCGCGCGAACCACGCGTACTCGACGCGCCGGGGGAAGGTCCGCTCGCTCCAGTCGGCCCGCACGCCGAGCAGCGCCAGCGGGTCGTCGCGGCCGACCTGCGCGACGACCACGTCGACGTCGGGGTTGCCGTCGTCGGTGGCGTCGGCGTCGTGCTCGTCGGCGAGATCGTCGTCGTCGCCGGGCACGAGCAGGTTGACGAACGTGCGGCCGACCTCCTTGTCGCCCACCTTGGCCACGACCGCGTGCTTGCCGTGCGACGGGGTCGCGAAGCGCATCGCCGTGGAGGCGAAGGCGACGCGCTGCTTGGGCCTCACGCGGACCGTCGTGGTCTCGCTGGCGAGCACGTTCTCCGCAGGGTCGCGCACCTCGAACGTCACGTCGTGAGAGCCCGCGTCGAGGCCGAAGAGCATGGCCACGGCGGGCACCTGGACGCGGCCGTCGTCGCCGACCTGGAGGTCGTGCGCGTTGCCGACGATGGTGGCGACCGGCTGGTCCTCGTCGTCGCGCGAGACGTCGAGCCGGTCGGTGACGAAGAGGTCGGCCCACTTGCGGTCGCGCTGGTCGCGCGCGTAGGCGGCCATCTTGGCCTCGACGAGCGGCGCGTGCCCGAGGGCCGTCTCGCGCAGCTCGCTCAGCGTGACCGCGCTGGAGATGGGCCCGAGCGGCGACGCGGCCTGGGCGCCGGTGAACAGGATGGCGTGGTTGACGCCCACGACGCGCGGCTTGCCGTCTCGGCCGAGGGTGATCACGGGCCCGCCGGAGAAGCCGGGGTACACGGCCGCGTCGAAGAGCAGGAGCTTCTCGCCGAACATCTTGACGATGCCGGAGGCGATCCCCTCGCTCATGCCCCACGACAGCTCCCAGAAGCCCTGGCCGGTGTGCCCGAGCGCCCAGACGGGCGCGCCGACCTCGGGGTCGGCGCTCGCGAGCGCAAGGACCGTCACGCCCTCGAGCGGCTGCGCCGGCGCGAGGATGGCGACGTCGCGGACCTCGTCGATGCGCACGACGCGCCCGTCGACGGTCTGGCCGGTCCTCGTGGTGATCTTGAGGCGGTCGGGCCGCAGCACGACGTGCGCCGCCGTGACGATCTCGAGCTTGCCCGTCTGCGGGTCGGCGATGGCAAACCCCGTCCCGTGCGGCATCGGCTCCTTGCGGAGCGAGACGTCGATCACGTGCTTGGGCGCGTGCGACTCGTCGCCCATCGTCTTCTCGAGGTCGCGGATCTCCTGCTCGCGATCGGCCCGGTCGTCGTTGAGGATGGCCACGACGCTTGGCGCGGTGGCCTCGAAGACCGTCTGGGCCAGAGAGCGGGGGGCCGAGGGGGGCGGGGCGGAGGCGCCTCCGCACGCGACGGCAGCGAGGGCGTAGAGGGCGACCGCTGAGGTTCCGGGGCGCATGGGCGGCCTCTCTCGTACCAGCGGGGCGCGCCGCTTCTCAAGCGCGGCCTTCGCCATCCGCCGGATTCGCGTTGCGTCGCGGTGGGGAGGATGCTACGCAGCGAGGACGTAGAGCTTGCGCGCTCTCGGCGTGGCCTCCCCGGCTGCGCCGTGCCCGAGCCCTCGAGATGCAGACGGAGCCAGGCCGCTACGAGGCCTGGGGCGGCTGCCAAAGCACCTCGAGGGACGCATCAGCCCCCCCGAGTCAACCGTCGCGGAAAGGCACGCCCCCCGGCGTGTGTCATGCCTTTGGCCTCAGCCTTCACCGAAGCCCTGTCCAACCTCAACGACCGCGCCCTGCGGCGCCTGCTGGGCGCGCGGGCCTACCTGCGCGGCTACGACTATGTCCGGCGTCACGCCGTGGAGGACATCGCGATCGACGAGGCGTCGGCGCGCGGGCACGTGCGGGGGACCGAGGCCGAGCCGTACAGGGTTACGCTGCAGCTGACGCCCTCGGGGTTCGCGTCCGGGTGCACGTGCCCGGCGTTCGCCTCGAGCAACGGCGGCCACTGCAAGCACGTCGCGGCGCTGCTCATCGCGCTTCGCGACCAGGCGCGCGGCGCGGCGCCCCGGCCGCCCCCGCAGCCGCAGGCCAACGGCGTCCACTACAGCGTCCACGGCGGCACGGTCCACGTGGCCGGCGTCGAGGGGGAGGGGCGGCGCAGCAAGCGCGCGCGGGCCCGCGCCCTGCGCGGCGGCAGCCAGCACGCGCCCTACGCCCCGCGCGGCGAGGTGCGCGCCTCGGGCGCCGACGCCTGGCTCCCCGAGCCCACGCCTCCCGCGCCCAAGACCCTCGAGTACCGCCTGCAGGTCAAGCCCGTGGGCCACGGCGTCGGCGCGGGCAGCGCGCTGACGGTCACCGTCCTCGACCCGGACTCGCGGGCGCCGCTGCTCCCGAGCGCTCTCCTGCTCAGCCAGGATCAGCACCCGACGCCCGACCGCGACGCCATCCGCATGCTCGCCCGGTTCGAGAACCAGGGTCCGCGCCGCGTGGGGATCGACGTGCGGGGCGAGGACGCGAGCGATCTCCTGCCGCTGCTCAAGGGGCGGCGGGTGATCGTCGAGCCGCAGATGATGGAGCTGCGCTTCGGCGACGAGCCGCTGCGCCCCCGGTTCGACCTCGAGCTGTCGCAGGACGGCGCGCAGATCCTCGTGCGCGCGGCCTTCCAGCGGCAGGGCGATCCGCGCAAGTTCACGCCCGCCGCAGGCGCCTGGTTCGAGGGCGGCCCGGGCTGGTACGTCGATCCGCAGGAGGGCTGGGCCCGGCCGATCGACCGGCGAGTCTCGCCGGGGGCGATCCGGCGCCTCGTGCGCCTGCCGGTCATCTCCGAGCCGGTCGACCGGCTGGCGGACCTCATCATGCAGGGCCTGCCCAAGGTTGCCCTCGAGGTGGGCGCCGAGCTGCCGGAGCTGTCCCAGGTGGCCGACGTCGTGGACCTGGTGCCGACGTTCCGCGTCGCGGCCGGAGGGCAGCTCGTCGAGGCGCAGGTGAGCCTGCGCGCCGCGTACGAGGACGTCGAGATCGACGTCCGCGCCGACGGGATGACCCTTCCGGTCATCGTGAAGCCGCCGGAGCCGGGGAGCGCCAAGCGCGCGCGCTGCATCCGGTGCGACATTGCGGCGCAGCAGGCCGCGGCGGCCAAGTTGCGCGAGCTCGGGCTCACGCCGGCCGAGGACGGCAACAAGTTCGTCGCGCACGGCGACGACGCCATCCGCTTCTGGACCGAGGGCATCGGGACCCTGCCGGACGACTGGGACATCTTCGTCCCCGACGATCTGGTCGACGTCCAGCTGCGCGACGAGTCCCTCGGCGCCAACGCGCGGGTCTCGAGCGGCGTCGACTGGCTGTCGCTGCGGATGAACTTCGAGAGCGAGGGCGTGGCCGTCACGCAAGAGGAGCTCGCCCGGTGCCTGTCCGAGGGGCGCAAGTACGTGCGCCTGTCCGACGGGACGTTCGCGCGGCTCGATCCGCAGAAGGTGCGCGAGGTGCTCCTGCGCCAGGCCGAGATCCTTGCGACCGGCGGCGGCTCGGGCGGCAAGCTCCCGCTCTCGCAGGCGGGGCGCATCGAGGATCTGCTCGCGCAGCTCGGGCGGTCGAGCGTCAGCGCCGACACCAAGGAGCTGTTCAAGAAGCTCCGCGACATCGACGAGATCAAGGGCACGCGCAAGCCGCGCAACCTCAAGGCGCAGCTGCGCCCGTACCAGGAGCAGGGCTTCCACTGGCTCTGGTTCCTTCACGAGATCGGGTCGGGCGGCGTGCTCGCCGACGACATGGGCCTCGGCAAGACCGTGCAGACGCTGGCGCTGCTGCTCGCCGTGAAGGCCGAGGACGCGAAGATCGAGGGCAAGCGCAAGCCCTTCAAGACGCTCATCGTCGCCCCCACGAGCGTCGTGACGAACTGGCTGCGCGAGATGGACAAGTTCGCCCCGTCGCTGCGCCACGCGCTCTGGCACGGCGCCGAGCGCAAGGAGCGTCAGGACGAGCTCGAGGACGCGGACGTGGTGGTGACGAGCTACGCGCTCCTGCGTCGCGACGAGGAGATGCTCAAGGAGACCGACTGGCGCTACGTCATCCTCGACGAGGCGCAGCAGATCAAGAACCCGCTCTCGGCGACGGCTCGCGCGGCCAAGCGCCTGCGCGCCGACCGGCGCCTGGCCCTCTCCGGCACGCCGATCGAGAACCGCCTGAGCGAGATCTGGTCGATCTTCGACTTCGTGTCGCCGGGCCTGCTCGGGCCGCTCGACAAGTTCGAGGAGCGCTACTCGCGCGCGATCGAGGCGGGCGACCGGACGGCGGCCGAGCGCCTGCGCGCGACGATCCACCCGTTCATCCTGCGGCGCACGAAGGCCGAGGTCGCGCGCGACCTGCCCGAGAAGATCGAGACGGATCAGTTCTGCGAGCTGACCGGCGAGCAGTCGGCGCTCTACGCGGCGGTCCTCAAGGAGGTGCGCGCGCAGGTCATGGGGGAGGTCGAGCGGCAGGGCCTGGCCCGCAGCCAGATCCAGATCCTGGCCGGGCTGACGCGCCTGCGCCAGGCCGCGTGCGATCCCCGGCTGCTCGGCCTGCCGCGCCAGTTCGGCGACGAGGACTCGGGCAAGCTCGTGGCGCTGCGCGATCTCATCGAGACGTCCATCGAGGGCGGGCACCGCGTGCTGGTGTTCAGCCAGTTCGTGAGCATGCTCGCCATCATCCGGCGCGCGATGGACGAGGACGGCGTCAAGTACGAGTACCTCGACGGGTCGACGAAGGACCGCGCGGGGAACGTCGAGAACTTCCAGCGCGAGGACGGTCCGCCGGTCTTCCTCATCTCGCTCAAGGCGGGGGGCAGCGGCCTGAATCTCACCGCGGCCGACACGGTCATCCACTTCGACCCGTGGTGGAACCCGGCCGTCGAGGACCAGGCGACCGACCGCGCCCACCGGATCGGTCAGACGAAGGTCGTCACGACCTACCGCCTCATCGCCAAGGGCACGATCGAGGAGAAGATCCTCGAGCTCGCCGACAAGAAGCGGGAGCTGGTCGGGGCGGTGCTCTCCGAGGACATCGGCGGCGCCAAGAAGCTCACCAAGGGCGACCTCGAAGACCTGTTCAAGTCCGACGACTGAGGGGGTACGCTCGCCGCCATGCTCTGGCTCTCGAACTCCACGGTCGCGCGCCTGCGCGACCAGCTCCGCGCGCGCGGACAGCGCCCCTCGGTCGCCGTCTCGGGCGCGGCCCTCACGCCCGACCAGGCCGAGCTGGCGACGGTCACGGCCGAGTACGGAGCGATCTGCGAGGCGATGTCCCTGATGATGGCCTCCGACGGGCAGGTGTCGGCCGACGAGCGCGAGGTCCTCAAGGGGGCGCTGCGCAACCTCTCGGGGGACACGGTCCGCTCGGCGCACATCGACGCGATGCTCGACCAGGCCGGGCAGGCCGCCCAGCTCGAGGGCCGCGACGCGCGGCTCAAGGACGTCATCGCCGCGCTGCACGAGGACCCGGCGCGGGCCGAGGTGGCGTTCGTGCTGGCGGCCGCCATCGCGTTCGCGGACAACGCCATCGCCGACGAAGAGAACGATACGCTCAACTCGCTGGCCGAGGGCCTGGGCATCGACGAGGCGCGCGCCAACGAGCTGCTCGACTCGGTCGAGGCCGACCTCGCGTCGCGGACTCGCTGAGCGGCGGCGCCGTTCCCGTGGCGAGCCTGCCTCCGTTCGACGGGAGCCTGCCGGCGCGCATCGGCAACTACCGGGTCGAGAAGCGCATCGCGATGGGGGGGACGAGCGACGTCCTGCTCGCGCGGGCGGACGGCTCGAACCAGCTCGTGGTGCTCAAGCTGCTGCTGCGCGAGCACCAGGGCGACGAGAAGTTCGCGCGGATGTTCATCACCGAGGCGGCGGCGTACTCGCGCCTGTCGCACCCGGCGATCGTCAAGCTGTTCGACTTCTTCTCCGACGGCGACCAGCTCGTCATGGTGCTCGAGTACGTCGACGGCCTGCCGCTCCACAAGCTCCGGGCGCTTCGGGGGCAGGGCCGGTTCCTCGACGACGCGGCGGCGCTGTTCGTCGGCGTGCGCGTCCTGGGGGCCCTGGCGGCGGCGCACGGCGCGCGCGATCCGCAGACCCGGGCGCCCGCGCCCGTCATCCACCGCGACGTCAACCCCTCGAACGTGCTCCTCCCGTGGGACGGCGGCGCCAAGCTGACCGACTTCGGCATCGCGAAGGTCGCGGGCGTCGAGGGCGACCAGACCCAGGTCGGCTACATCAAGGGGACCTACGGGTACATGGCGCCCGAGCAGGTGCGGGGCCGGCCCGTGTCCGAGCGCGCCGACGTGTACGCCGCGAGCCTGCTGCTCTGGGAGCTGCTCGTCGGGCGCAAGGCGATCGTCCGCAACGGCACGGGGGACCTCGAGGTGCTGCGCGCGATGGCCGAGCCGGCCTTTCCCGCGCTGGCGGCGCTGCGCCCGGACCTGCCCCCGTCGGTGCTCGAGGCGATCGCGCGCGGCCTCGAGCCGCTGCCGGAGCGCCGGACGATCTCGGCGAGCGCGCTCGAGGGCGTGCTCCGCGGCGCCTTCGACCTGGAGCGGGGCAGGGCCCGGCTCGTCGATGCGCTGCGCGGCGTGCGGCCCGTGACCCGCGCCGACGAGCTCGCGGTGACCGTC
>JAJYCT010000244.1 GCA_021778125.1 Myxococcales bacterium | reverse complement strand
CCTGGGCGCGCGCCGCGGTCGCCACGTCGACCCCGCTGGCCTTGCTGGCCACCGCGGCGCTCGCCGGAGGGGCCGTGCCGCCCGGCGGGGAGGTCGCCGGGGTCCACGAACACGTGGTCTGCGCGGCCTTCACGGTCCTGTTCGCGCTCGGCCCCCTCGCGGCGCTCGCGGCGCTTCGCCGGCGCGGCGATCCGGTCGCCCCGCGCCTCTCGGGGGCGGCGATGGGCGCGGCGGCGGGCGCGTGGGGCGCGGTCTCCATCGAGCTGCGGTGCGAGCACGCGCAGCTCGACCACGTGGTGCTCGGGCACGTGCTGCCCGTGGTCGCGCTGGTCCTGCTCGGGATCATTCTCGGCGACCGCGTCCTGGCGCTGCGCGCGCGCGATCACTGACGCGCCCTGCGCGATTTGGTGTATCTCCGGAGGAGCGTGGCCGCTCCGGACTTCGACGTCGCCATCGTGGGCGCAGGGCCCGCAGGTTCGACCACGGCGCTCTCGCTGCTGCGGGAGCTGCCCGCGCTCGCCGGTCGCGTCGTCGTCCTCGAACGGGCGCGCTTCCCGCGGGAGAAGCCGTGCGCGGGCGCGCTCGGGGCCCGGGGCGACGCGCTGCTGGCCGAGCTGGGGGTGCGCGTCGACGTCCCCGGCGCTCCCATCGACGGCATCGCGCTTCGCGCGGCCTGCGGAGAGGCGTCCGCGTCGCCCGGGCGCGTCGGGCGCGTCGTGCGCCGTTTCGAGTTCGACGCGGCCCTCGCGCGCACGGCGGTCTCGCGAGGCGTCACCCTGCGCGAGGGCGTTCGGGTCGAGGGGGTGCGCGACGAGGGGGCCGAGGGCGTCCTCGTCGAGACGGGTGCGGGGCCCGTGCGCGCGCGCGTCGTGGTCGGGTGCGACGGCGTCGGCAGCGTCGTGCGCAAGGCCCTGGGGCTTGGCGCGGGTCGGTTGCGGGCGCAGGTCGTCGAGGTCGACACCGAGCCGGTGGCAGGAGATCTCGCGCGCTCGATGCTCGTCTTCGACGCGAGCGACCGCTCCCTCGCGGGCTACGCATGGGACTTCCCGACCGTCGTCGAGGGGCGCCCGCTCGTCTGCCGCGGCGTCTACCGGCTCAAGGTGGACGGCGACGCCGACGACTCGGGCGAGGACGTCGCCAGGCGGCTCGACGCGCGCCTGCGCGGTCAGGGCCTCGATCCCGCGCGATGCAAGAACAAGCGCTACGCCGAGCGAGGCTTCGACCCCGCCGCCCGCGTCGCCCGGGGGCCTCTGATGCTCGCGGGCGAGGCGGCCGGCATCGACCCGGTGACCGGCGAGGGGATCGCCCAGGCCATCGAGTACGGCGTGCTCGCGGGGCGCTTCCTGGCGGGCCGCCTCGAGCGCGCGCCCGCGGGGCGCCTCGAGGTGGAGGACTGGCAGGGGGCGCTCTCGCGGTCGCGTCTCGCCCGCGACCTGCGCATCCGTGGCGCGTTCGTTCGCCTCTTCTACGGGCCGGAGCGGGCCGAGGTGGAGCGCCTGCTCGTGGAGTCGCCGGACGCGTTGCTCGTCGGCTGCCAGCACTTCGCGGCGCAGCCGTACGACTGGCTGACCGTGGCCGAGGTCGTCGCCCGCGGCGCAGCACGCCTCGCCGCGGTGCGCCTCGCGGCGGCGCTGCGCCGGTGAGCGGCCTCAGGGCGCCAGCCGGTTGAGCATCCGCGGGAACGGGATTGTCTCGCGCACGTGCGGCAGCCCGCACACCCACGCTACCGTCCGCTCGATCCCGAGCCCGAAGCCCGCGTGCGGGAACGAGCCGTAGCGGCGCACGTCGAGGTACCACTCGAAGGCGGGGCGCGGCAGCTTGTGGTGGTCGATCGCGGCCTCGAGCTTGCCGAGGTCGTCCTCGCGCTGCCCGCCGCCGATGATCTCGCCGTAGCCCTCGGGCGCGAGCACGTCCATGTTCAGCGCCAGCCGGTCGTCGCCCGGATCGCGCTTGAAGTAGAACGCCTTGAGGCCCATCGGGTAGCGGTGCACGATGACGGGCCGGTCGAAGCGGCTGCTGATGACGGTCTCCTCGTCGCCGCCGAAGTCGTCGCCGACCTTCGCCTCCGGGTGCCCGTTCTTCTGCAGGAGGTCGATCGCCTCGGCGTACGTGATGCGCGGGAACGGCGGGATCACCTTCTCGAGCATCGACGTGTCGCGCTCGAGGACCTTGAGTTCCTCGCGCCGCGTCTCGAGGGCGCGCCCGACCACGCAGGAGAGGAAGTCCTCGGCGAGCTTCATGTCGCCCTCGAGATCGAGGAACGCGACCTCCGGCTCGACCATCCAGAACTCGGCCAGGTGGCGGCGCGTCTTGCTCTTCTCGGCCCGGAACGTCGGCCCGAAGCAGTAGACGCTTCCGAACGCCGCCGCGCCGGCCTCCATGTAGAGCTGCCCCGACTGCGTGAGGTACGCCGGGTCGCCGTGGTAGTCGGTCTGGAACAGGTTGCTCGTGCCCTCGCACGCGTTGGGCGTGAAGATCGGAGCGTCGACGAGCGTGAAGTCACGCCCGTCGAAGAAGTCTCGGACCGCCTTGATGATCGCGTGCCGGACGCGGACGATCGCGTGCTGGCGCCTGGAACGCAGCCACAGGTGGCGGTTGTCCATCAGGAAGTCGGTCCCGTGCTCCTTGGGGCCGATGGGGTACTCCTGCGTCGTCGCGGCGAGCACGCGCACCTCCTTGACGTCGAGCTCGTGCTGCCCCTTGATCTTGCCGTGCTCCTTGACGGAGCCCACGACCTCGACCGACGACTCCTGCGTGATGTGGTTGGCGGCGGTGAACGTCTCGGGCGTCACGTTGCCCTTGAACACCACGCACTGCACGATGCCTGACCCGTCGCGGACCTCGAGGAAGTGGAGCTTGCCGCTGGACCTTCGGTTGTAGAGCCACCCGCGAAGGGTGACGGTCTCTCCGACGTGCCTGGCCAGTTCCTCGACGCGCACCACGCTCATGGGGCGCTCATATCATCTCTTGGCCAGGCGCGCCTTTCGTCGCTCCTCGGCGGCGGCCTGCGCGCGATGGTCCTCGGGGGTCTCGAGGAGCAGCGGGGGGACCGGAGCGGGCTTGCGGTCGTCGTCCATGGCCACAAAGACGACCCTGGCCTCGAGCGTGGGCCACTGCTCGCCGGTGAGGGTGTCCTCGCCGGTGACCGAGACGTCGATCTCCATCGACGTGCGGAACGTCGCGATGAGCTCCGCGCGCAGGCGCACGACCTGTCCGACGCGCACGGGGCGCTTGAAGAGGATGTCGTCGACGAAGGCGGTCACGCACGGCCGCCCCGCGTGGCGCTGCGCGCAGATGGCGGCGCACAGGTCGACCCACGCCATGATCTGGCCGCCGAAGACGGTCCCGGCGACGTTCGCGTGCTGCGGGAGGACGTACTCCACCATCTCGGTGAGCGACGCGGCGCGCCTGCGCGCGGGGAGCGCGCTCACGGCGACTCTCCGCGCGCGCCCCAGGCCGGGTGCGGCTCGCCGAGCCACGCGGTGAGCGCGTCGCGCGCCGCCGGCGGCGCGTCGCGGTCGGCGACGAGCTTGACGCGATCGTGGCGCGGCGGGTCGAGCGTCACGCGGCGCGTCTGCAGGCGCCCGTCGCGCGCGAGCACGACGTCGACGACGTCGCCCGGGGCGCGCCCGCGCAGCGCCGCGTCGAGGTTCGCCCCCTCGACGCGCACGCCAGCGACGGCGACGAGCTCGTCGCCCGAGTCCAGCCCGGCCCGGAACGCGGCCGAGTCCCTCGTCACCGCGGCGATCACGGCGCGGCCCCCCTCGGCGCGCATCCGCGTCCCGAGGGCACACGGCGCGCCCTCGAGGCGGGCGGCGCGCTCCAGGCGCAGGCCCGCGCGCGCCAGCGTCGGCCCCGGATCGAGCTCGCCCGGCGCGCGGATCCACGCGTCGAAGAGGTCGCCCACGGGCACGCCGGCGGCGCGCTCGAAGATCGCCTGCATGCCGTCCTCGGGTACGGCGCGGCGGCGCGCGCCGTACTCGTCCCACAGCGACGCGAGCACGCGGTCGAGCGACGCCGCCCCGCGCGACCGCGCGCGGATCTCGAGGTCGAGCAGCGCGCACACGATCTCGCCCTTGCGGTAGTAGCTGACGGTGCTGTTCGCGGAGTTCTCGTCGGGGCGATAGAGCTTGATCCACGCGTCGAAGCTCGCCTCTTCGAGCGCGTGAACCAGGCGCCCCGGCGTCTGGTCGAGGTACGCGATCTCCGCGGCGAGGTGATCGAGGTACTCCTCGATGGTGCAGAGGCGCGCGAGGCGCAGCACGCGCCAGTCGTAGTAGCTCGTGGCGCCCTCGAACCACCAGAGCAGGCGCGTGTAGCACTCTTCCTGGTAGCGGTACGGCGTGAGGCCCGCGGGGCGGATGCGCTTGACGTTCCAGGCGTGGAAGGCCTCGTGGGCGACGAGCGACAGCAGGTCGAGGTACCCCTCGCGCGTCGCGAACGCGCCGGGCGACGCGATGAGCGCGGCGCTCGACGCGTGCTCCAGGCCGCCGCGCCCGCGCGGCGAGAAATGCAGCAAGATCTCGTACGCGTCGTACGGGAGCGAACCGCCGAACAGCTTGGCCTCCTCGGCCAGGATGACGCGCGTGTCGTCGACGAGGCGGCGCACGTCGGCGTCGCCCGCGACGGCCGCCGGCCAGATGGAGTAGCGGTGGGGCTTGCCCAGCACGTCGAAGCGCTCCTCGCGGTGCGTGCCGAGCTCGATCGGCGCGTCGACGAGCGCGTCGTAGTCCGACGCCTCGAGCGCGCCGTCGGGCGCGGCCTTGAGCGACGTCGCGACCCTCCAGCCGCGCGGGGCCTCGATGTGCACGCGCGCGCCCGCGTCCTCGTGGCCCTCGACCGCGAGCAGCAGCGCCGCCGCAACGAGGAACGCGTGCGAGTCGTCGACGTGGCTGGTGCGCACGGTGAGCTCGTTGGCGTAGACGCGATAGCGTACGACCAGACGGCCCTCGCCGCCCGTGGTCATGCGCCACGCGTTCTTGCGGATCTTCTCCGCGCGCGCCGGCGCCTCGGCGACGAGCCCCTCGATGTGGCGGGCGTACTCGCGAACGAGGTACGAGCCGGGCGTCCACACGGGCAGGAAGAGCACGAGGTCGGCGCCGAGCGCGCCCTCGACCGTGGTCTCGACGTGCACCAGGTGCGTGTGCGGAGCGGGGAGCGAGACGCGGTGGACGACGGAGAGCATCGGGCGGAGCCCGGTTCTATCACGGTGGCAGCACGCGCACGTCCATCTGCCACGCGCCCGCGGCGCCGTTGTACCCGGACACCAGCACCCAGTAGGCCCCGGCCGTGAGCTCCAGATCGAGGAAGCTCTTCTGTGCGCCGAAGCCGACGTAGCACGCGCCGCCGACGGGGGTGCCGGGGCAGCTCGGGCGCTGGCGCACGTCGAGCAGCGTCGTGTACGTCGAGCCCTCCATGTCGAGCACGACGCGGGCGGCCTGCGGCAGCGTTAGCCCGAGCACCTGGACCTTCTCGCCGGAGACCGTCGGCGCGTCGCAGCCGCTCTGGTAGGTCGCGGTCGGGAGCGTCGACGTGTCCCCGACGAAGAAGCCGCCCGCGGTGGCGTCGAGCGCCTGCGCGCACGACGCGGCCCCGCCGCTCGGCACGGTCGTCGGTGTCACCGTGTCGCGGACGAGCACGTCGAGCGTCCCCTGCAGGCCGACCTGGTCGGCGACGACGACCCGGGCGTCGCCCGCCGGCACGTTGCGCCTGCCCACGCGGATCGGCGTGCTGCCGGTCGCGCACGCGAGCTCGCTCGCGGCGTCGCAGGCGGGGGCGTCGAGCGACACGCCGCCCGACTCGGTCTGCGGAATGCGCTCGACGAGCAGCACGTCCGAGGCGCGCGCGAGCGACAGGTCGTAGGCGGCGTCCGGCCCCGACGGGAAGCAGCCGTCCTTGATGGCGCTCTCGTGGTTGGCCAGGTCGAACGACAGGCGCTGGTTGGCCGTCACGGCGGGCGGCGCCGCGCAGGTCTGGTCGGGGGCGGGCGTCGTCGGCGCCGACAGCTCGACGTCGAGCGTGGCGTCGATGGGAGAGGTGGCCGCGAGCGTGACCACGTACGTGCCCGACGGCACGCTCTCCTGGTAGAGCGCGATGACGCCCGCCTTCTCGCACGCGAGCTCGTCGGACGCGGCCGTGCAGCCCGGGTCGCGCAGGCCGATGACCGGCGCGCCGCTGCCGCGCACGGTGCTCGCGTAGACCCGGACGTCCTGCGTCTGCGCGAGCGCGAACGAGTAGGTGAGCTCGCCCGTCGTCTGCGGGCACGCGGTCGGGAGGTTCGTCGGGAGCGAGCCGACGACCGGGATGGTGAGGGGAGTTCCGGGCGTGATCGCCTGCGCGGTGACGCAGCTCAGGTTGACCGGGGGGTGGCTGCTGGCCAGCGTGTCCACCTCGACCTCGACGCTCGACGCGGCCTGCGTGGTGACCACGACGTAGTACGTCCCGGGCGCGACGTCGTAGGCGCGCGCGCGGACACTCGTGGCGCCGGCCCCCGAGCCGCAGGCGAGCTCGCTCGAGGAAACGCCGCACGACGCCTGGACCGCGACGGCGACCTCCACGGTGCCCGTGACCCACACGTCGAGGTCGACGTTTGGCCCCGGCGGGACCGTGACGCTCGCGACGACGTTCTGTCCAGCGGCGGGCTTGGAGACGCCGCAGGAGGTCGCGAACGTGTCGTTGGCCCCGACCGTCGAGACGGCGTAGGTGCCCGGGCCGCCGAGCGCGATCGGCGACGCGCACGTCACCCCCTGGGGCGAGACGCAGGGCTGCTCGTCGATGAGGCCGTTGCAGTTGTCGTCGACGCCGTTGCCGCAGACCTCCGCGTGCAGGCTCGAGACGTCCGGATCGAGGTCGTTGCAGTCGTGCTTCGCGACGCACCGTGCGTCGGGGTCGCCGTCCTGATCGACGTCGCGCGGCGCGTACGCGCACGACTTCGTGGACTCGACGCACGTGCCGATCTGGCACTCGTTGCCGTTGTCGCACGAGACGATCGCCCCGGGCTGGCAGCCGTGGCCGTAGACGCACACCTCCTGGCCGTCGCAGTAGTTGCCGTCCTGGCACTGCGAGCTGTCCGGGACGTTGAGGCAGCGGTAGGACGACGGATCGCACGAGTCGTAGGTGCAGGCGATCTGATCGTCGCACTGCGCGTCGTCGACGCACGGGCCGCCGAGGTAGGGGTTCGCGTCGGGGGCGGCGTCGGCCGGGGGCGGGCGGGCGTCGGGTCCGGCGTCGGTCGCGCCGGCGTCGTAGTGCACCACGAGCTCGTTCCGAACCGGGTGCGAGCAGGCCACGCCGAGCAGCGGGGCCGCCGCGGCGGCGGCGAGGGCGGGCAACCAGGGGCGCACGGCGTGCAGTGTACCGCGCGGCCCGCCGGCCACGAGGGGCAGGATCGACCGATCCCGGGGCGCCCCCAGGGGCGCGCGCAAACGTCAGACCACCAGCGTCTCGACGTGCTCGCCCCAGACGCGCCGCAGCACGCCGGCGACCTCGCCCACGGTCGCGTACGCCTTCACTGCATCGAGCACGTGCGGGAGCATGTTGTCGGTCCCCCGGGCCGCGCGCTCGACGCGCTCGAGCGCCGCCGCATGGGCGGCCGGGTCCCGCTTCGCGCGCACCGCGCGCACGCGATCGACCTGCGCGGCCTCGATGCGCGGGTCGACGACCGTCACGGGCACCGGCGCCGCGTCCTGCACGAAGCCGTTGAGGCCGACGACGATGCGCTCCTTGCGCTCGACCTCGAGCTGGTAGTCGTAGGCCGTGCGCTGGATCTCGCGCTGCGGGTAGCCCTGCTCGATGGCCGCGACCATCCCGCCCATCGCGTCGATGCGCGCGATGTACTCGCCGGCGAGCTTCTCGAGCCGCGTCGTCAGCGACTCGACCGCGTAGCTGCCGGCGAGCGCGTCGACGAAGTCGGCCACGCCGCTCTCGTAGCCGACGACCTGCTGCGTGCGCAGCGCGATGGTCACCGCCTCGCTCGTCGGCAGGCCGAGGGCCTCGTCGAACGAGTTGGTGTGCAGCGACTGGCAGCCCCCGAGCACCGCCGCGAGGGTCTGCACGGTCACGCGCGCGACGTTGACGAGCGGCTGCTGCGCGGTCAGCGTCATCCCTGCCGTCTGGCAGTGGAAGCGCAGCGCCCGGGCGCGATCGGACTTCGCGCCGAAGCGCTCCTTCATGAGCGTGCTCCACATGCGCCGGGCCGCGCGGAACTTCGCCACCTCCTCGATGAGGTTGTTGTGGACGTTGAAGAAGAACGAGAGCTGCGCGCCGAACGAGTCGACGTCGAGCCCGACCTCGATCGCGGCCCTCACATAGGCCATCCCGTCGGCGAGCGTGAACGCGAGCTCCTGCGCGGCGTCGGCCCCCGCCTCGCGGATGTGGTAGCCGCTGATCGAGATCGTGTTCCACCTGGGCACCTCGCGCGCGCACCACGCGAAGGTGTCGGTGATGAGGCGCAGCGACGGGCGCGGCGGGTGGATATACGTGCCGCGCGCGATGTACTCCTTGAGGATGTCGTTCTGGATGGTCCCGCGCAGCGCGCTGCGCGGCACGCCCTGCTCCTCGGCCACCGCGACGTAGAGGCAGAGCAGCACCGCCGCCGTCGCGTTGATCGTCATCGACGTCGAGATCTTGCCGAGCGGCAGCCCGGAGAGGAGCGTGCGCATGTCCTCGATCGAGT
>JAJYCT010000012.1 GCA_021778125.1 Myxococcales bacterium | reverse complement strand
GCGCGCGGCCCTGCTCCAGCACGACCTCCGCCACCCGGGCCGTCGCCGCCGCGACCCGACCGCGCGACCCCGGCGCGAGCACCACGCGGCTGCCGTCGTCGAAGACGAGACGCGCGCTCGGCTCGCCCGCCGCGAGACCAACGTAACCCTGCGCGCCCGCGCTGCCCTGCTCGACGTGCCACGCGAGGGGGGTGGGGGCATGCCGGCGTGCCAGCACGAGCGCGATCGCCGCTACGGCGGCCGCGAGCGCGAGCCCGATCGCCGCCCTCGCCGGTCGTCGGCGCGCTCCCTGCGGCTGCGCCAGCGAGTCCACGAGGCGCGCGCGCCCCTCGAGATGCTGCCGCGGCGAGCCCGGGGGGGTGCTCTCGCGCAGCAGCGCGCCCAGAGCTGCGGCGGTCCGGGTCTCACTCATGGGTCCCCTCCGCATAGTCCCGGAGCACGTCGTCGCGGCGGGCGCGCGCCTCTACGTGCGCCTCGGCGCGCGCGAGCACGCGCTTGATCGTCGCGAGCGAAACGCCGAGCAGCGCCGCCGTCTCGGTGAGCTCGTGGCCCTCCGCGTGCCGGAGTACGAAGGCGAGACGCTCGCGATCGGGGAGCTCGTCGAGGACGGCGTACAGGCGCCGCACGGCCTCGCGCGAGCGCGGGTCTCCGTCGGGCGAAGCGACGTCCGGCAGCGCGCCGTCGTCCGACAGGCGGAGCCAGCGGCGTACCCGGCGCCGTCGCAGCGCGGTGCGCGCGGTGCGCAGGGCGATCCCGAACAGGTACGGGCGCAGCGAGCCGGTGTCGCGCAGCGAGCCGACGTTGCGGAAGAAGCCGATGAAGACGTCCTGGAGGAGATCGTCGACGTCGTGTCCGGGGCCGAGCGTGCGGTGCAGCACGCCGCGTACCATCGGTGCGTACCGGTCCCACACGAGCGGCGCCGCGCGCGGATCGCCGTCGCGAGCGCGTTCGGCGAGCTCCGCGTCCGTCGGCTCCGCGCGCGAGGCCGGTCGCTCCCCGTCGGTGCTCCGCGTCGCGAAGCGTAGCAGGCGGACGGACCCGGGAGGGCTCACGAGACCATGGTAGCTGCAGGGCTCCGGGACGGCTCATGGTGCCGCGGGGGGAGCCGGATCTCCGGCGATCCATGCGGATTCATGAGCCGTCGTGCCGCGCCCCGTCCACTGCCAAGGCATGAACGCCGGACCGCCCCGCCCGCTCCTCGTCGTGCTCCTCGCCACGATCACGGGCTGCTCCGGCGGCGATGGCAGCGGGACGCAGGCGGACGGCGGCGGCGGCTCGAGCCGCGGGTCCAGCGGCGGTTCGAGCGGCGGTTCGAGCGGGGGCTCCAGCGGGGGCTCCAGCGGGGGAAGCGGCGGCCTCGTCTTCGGTGCCTACAAGGACACGAGCATCAACATGGACTGGAACACCAACGTCATCTCCACCAGCGTGTCCGGCTCCGCCACGCCCCTTGCCAGCGACCTCACCTCGGCCGGCGGGTCGACGATCACGCTCGCCTTCGCGACGGGCGAATGCGGCAGCGAGAACTGGGGCGGCGTGGCCGGCGACGCGATGGCGTCGGCGAACGTGTCGGGGCTCACCGTCGCGGGCGTCAAGTACATCGTCTCCACCGGCGGCGCGGCCGGCTCGTTCACCTGCGGCTCGGACTCCGGCTTCCAGACCTTCGTGGGGCGCTGGATGTCGGCGAACCTCCTCGGCGTCGACTTCGATATCGAGGCGGGGCAATCCCAGAGCGTGATCGGGGACCTGATCTCGCGCATCCAGGCGGCGCATGGCACGTACCCGACGCTGCGCTTCAGCCTCACGCTGGCGACGCTCGCCAACAACAACGGGGCGAGCACAGCGCAGTCGCTCGGATCCGGCGTGACCGACAGCTTCAACACGTACGGCGACGAGGCGATGGCAGCCGTCCAGGGCACCCTCGGGTACAGCGGCTCGGCGTCGACCTGGCCGAGCTACCTGACCGTGAACCTGATGACGATGGACTACGGCTCGCCGAGCTCCGGCGTCTGCGTCGTGAGCAGCGGGCAGTGCCAGATGGGGCAGTCCGCCCTGCAGGCCGCGTACAACCTGCACGACAAGTGGGGCGTGCCGTACGCCGGCATCGAGGTGACGCCGATGCTCGGCGGCAACGACGTCTCGGGCGAGCAGCTCACGCTCGCCGACGTCGACACCGTGGCGGCCTTCGCCCTCGCGCAGGGCCTCGCCGGCGTGCACTACTGGTCGTACGACCGCGACGTCGACTGCCCCGCGGGCTCCGCGTCGGCGACATGCAACTCGATGGGCGGGGGGTACGCGGGGGCGTACGGGTACTTGAAGCGGTTCCTTGGCGACGGGCTGCACTGAGGGCGCCCGTCCCTGCGCTCTCCCTCCGTGCAGGGGCACGCCAACTCCGCGCACGGCACCTCAGTGGACGAGCTGCGCGCCGGGGAGTAGCAGCGGCTCGACGATCTGCAGCACTACCTGCGCGCCGGCCGGTACGCGGATCTCTCGCGGCTGCATCATCGTCATGCCCTCGACCGGTCGGCCCGCCGGCGCGGCGCCCTCCGCGGTCGTCGCGGAGCCGTAGGACTCAAAGTCGTACGGGTAGATGTACGAGGCAGACGGCTCGGTGATGGGCGGTCCCGTCCACGCGTAGTGCTCCGCCGAGCGCACCCTGGCGCGGAGGGGGACCCGCCCCGCGACCGTGTCGATGCTCTGCAGATCCACGCGGACGGTCGGTGTGTCGCGCGTCCCCACCGACGTAAGGGTGCCGTGCACCTTCGCGCCGCGGGGCACCAGCACGCGCCCGTCCTCCCCCGAGAGCGGCGCGACGAGCGTCGCCGTGAACGGCGTGCCCGGCGTCGTGTAGAATGTGTCGATCGCATCGTCGAGCGCGACGACGAAGATCGTGCCGGCCTGGACGAACGGGCCGCGCACGCTGCCGGGCGGGACGGGATGGGGGCTCTGCGGTTCCGCCGAGCCCACGTCCTCGGCCGCACCGCACGCGAGTGGCGTCAGAGCGAGCGCGATCGCCAGAACCAACGACTTGGAGCTCATGGAGCACCTCCGCCTCCACGTCGATGCATCGGGTGTTCCTGCGGCGCCCGCCGGACTTCTGCGAGGTCAGCCGGCGAGCGCCTCGTCGAGCGTCCGGGTGAGGTCGATGAGGTCGACCAGATCCTCGACGTAGTCGAGCCTGCCGGTGTCGACCCGCACGATCGGCGACAGATCGTAGGTGTCGAACCACCGCGTGTACAGGCGGTGCAGTCGTCGCAGATAGGGGTCAGGAATGGACGACTCCATCGCGCGTCCACGGCGCACGATCCGCTTCTTCGCCGTCCCGAGCGGGCAGGTCAGCGCGATGAGCACGTCCGGGGGCCGGAGGCTGCGGCAGATGCCCTGGTAGAGCTCCCGGTACACGGTCCAGTCGCGCTTGGAGAGATAGCCCTGCGCGTGGAGGTTCTTCGCGAAGATCTCCGCGTCCTCGTAGATCGTCCGGTCGATGACCGCGGGGCGAGCGCACGCCGCGAGCTCCTGGTGAAGCTTGAGCTTGTGGGCCAAAAAGAAACACTGGGACTGAAATGCCCAGGCGTGCATGTCGACGTAGAAGTCCGCGAGGTAGGGGTTGGCCTCGTTCGGCTCGTAGAAGGGGTGCAGCCCGTAGCGCTTGACGAGCCACGCGACGAGCGAGGTCTTGCCGGCCCCGATGGTGCCCGCGACGGCGACGTACCTCTTCATGCCGCTCTCCATGCTATTTGGCCCGGCCGCCCCGCGGAATGGATTCCGCGCCCCATCCGTTTGGCCGGGCGGGGAACGTCGATTTCGCTCCCCGCGCCGTCCTCTGGCAAAGTACCTAGCGCCCGTGGCCACTCCCCGCGCTGACACGACACCTCGCCGCGCCCTGCTGGGCATGGTCGCCGTGTCGCTCGGCGCCACGCTGCCGGTCGCGCTCACGGAGCTGCACCGCGCCTCCGCGAGCTCGCTGGTCGTCGCGCACGCGCGCGGCAGCATCCTCGACGCCCTTCGCACGCCCGATCTCGCCGCGGTCCGCGCGGCCGACCCGTCCGACGACGACGCGCGCCTCGCGGTCGACGGGCGCGACGACACGGCCTGGACTGGCCGCCCCGGGGAGCTTCGCTGGACGTGGGCGGCGGCCTTCTCGCGCCCCGTGCACGTGGGCCTGCTGCGCGCCCACTTCGGAGCGAGCCCGACGAGCGGCGTCCCGACGGCCTTCCGCTGGGAGGTCCGGCCGGCCCCCGCGCGAGCCGCCGCGTGCGATCCGGGGCTGCGGGCGAGCGACGACGGGTGGGTCGTGCTCGCGGGCACCGACCAGACCCCGCCGCCGCAGGGGGACCTCCTGGCGCAGCCCACGCGGCGCTCGTGGTTCGTCGACGCCGACGCGTGCGCCCTGCGCCTGGTCGTCGATCGGACCAACGCGGGGCCGCCCGTTGTGCGCGACGTGCAGGCCATCGAGAGCGCGCGCGACGTGCTGCGCGACGGCGAGGCGAGCGACGACGGCGCGTACCCCGGCTTCCAGGCGGGCGACGCGATCGACGGCACGTACGCGCGCAGGTGGGCCGGCGCGCCGGGCAAGACGCGCTGGACGCTGCGCGTCGACCTGCCCCAGCCGGTGGCGATCGATCGCGTGCGGCTCCTCCTCGGCTTCGACGCGACCAGCACGCCCCGCCCGAACTCGGGCCGTTCGTACGCCGTCGCGTGGATGCCCCTGCGCACGGCCCTCGAGGGCAGCGAGGACGGCGTCACGTTCTTCCCGCTCGCCGGCGACTCTCCGCGCTCCGACGGGACCACGCTGCCGCTGCGTCGACGCCTGGTGACGCTGCCCGAGGCGCGGCGCGTGCGGGCCCTGCGCCTCGTGATGACCGGCGCCACCGGCGCGAGCGGGCGCGCGGAGCCCGACGCGGTCCCCGTGGTGCGCGAGCTCTCCGCGTACCGCGCCGACGACAAGCGGCCCGTGCTCGCCGCGCCGTGGATCCTGAGCGTCAACGCGAATCCCTCGGCCGAGAGCCACCTGACCCCGGGCGGGGAGCTCACCAACGACGCGTACTGGACCAAGTTCCTCCAGCGGCGCTACTCGCTGCTGCTCCCCGCCATGCGTAGCGATGACCGCTACGATCGCTCGCTCGGGTCGCGGGGCGAGCCGCTCGACGCGCCTCCGCACGACGAGGCGGGCCAGATGCTCGAGGTCATCGAGGGCGACGACCCGGGCCTCGACGCGCAGTTCCTCGCGCAGAGCAGCCCCCCGCCCATCACGGTCCTCAGCGGCTCGGACGACTGGGACTACGCCCCGCAGACCGGGCCCGACCAGCAGCATCCGCGGCGGTGGTACTGGGACCCGCTTCGGGGCGCGCGCGGGGGCGGGATGGCGCAGCTCGGCCCCGCCGTGCGCCAGCGCGTCGCGCCCTTCCTCGGCTTCTGCGGCGGCGCGCAGCTCCTGGCCTTGCTCGAGGCGGGCCGGGGGGAGGGGGCCTCCCCGGACGACGACCGCCGGATGATCGACCAGGTCCTGAGGCGCACGAGCGGCCATCCCATCCGCGGGTTCGCGCCGCCCAAGGACGTCGAGCGCGCGTGGCCCGGCGATCCTCACCCGCCGCGTGCGGTGATCCAGTACGTGCCGAGCGACTCGCTCTTCGCCGATCTGGCCGGGCCGGCGCACCGGTCTTCGACGCAGGCCTTTCCCGAGTCGCACTCGGACGCCGTGCGGTCGGACGCCTTCCTGCCGGGGGCACCGCTCGAGCGCTTCGAGGTGCTCGCCACCAGCGCGTTCTGCGGGCCGGACGTCGTCGCCGCGAGCCGGCGCGACGGCGTCTTCCCCAACCCGAGCGGCCCGGGCTGGTGCGACACCGTGCCCGAGGCGTTCCGCTCGCGCGATCCCGCCTGGCCGGTCATCGGAGCGCAGTTCCACGCCGAGCAGCGGGACTTCGCGGCGCCGGGGCCTGGCGATCCGCCCGAGTCGGTCGCCGACGCGCGGCTGTTCTTCGCCGCGGCGTACGAGCAGATGGTCGATGCGTACGTGAAGCTCGCGCCCTGAAGGCGGGGGGGCGCGGTCCGCCCCATGCGCGCCTCGTTCCTCAAGTAGGATCGGCGCCATGGACACGAAGCAACTGCGCGACGCGTTCGAGCAGCGCGGCATCCGGCGCGTGAAGGTGGGCGGCTTCGACGTCGACGGTATCCTGCGCGGCAAGTACCTCTCGCTCGAGAAGTTCTGGGGCGCCATCGAGGAGCCGATCGGCTTCTGCGACGTCGTGTTCGGCTGGGACTCGGGCGACGCGCTCTACGACAACGCCGAGGTCACCGGCTGGCACACCGGCTACCCCGACGCGCGCGCGCGCATCGACCCGGCGACCTTCCGCGTCCTGCCGTGGGAGCCCGACACCGCCGCGCTCCTGATGGACTTCCTCACCGAGGACGGCGCCCCCCACCCGGCGTGTCCGCGCAGCCTGCTCCGTCGCGTCATCGCGCACGCGCGCGCGCTCGGCTACGAGCCGTCGTTCGGCGCTGAGTACGAGTTCTTCGTGTTCAAGGAGACGCCGGAGTCGATGCGCGCGAAGGGCTTCCGCGGCCTCGTGCCGCTGTCGCCGGGCATGTTTGGCTACTCGTGGGTGCGCTCGTCGCAGCACGCGGACCTCTGTCACGCGATCCAGGACGACATGGCCGCCTTCGACGTGCCCATCGAGGGGCTGCACACCGAGACGGGGCCGGGGGTCTACGAGGTCGCGATCAAGTACGACGAGGCGCTGCGCTGCGCCGACCGCGCCGCGCTCTTCAAGGTCGGCATGAAGCAGATCGCCGCGCGCCTCGGGTACGCGGTGACGTTCATGGCCAAGTGGAACCACGATCTGCCCGGCTCGAGCGGCCACCTGCACCAGTCGCTGTGGCGGGACGGGAAGAACGCGTTCCACGACCCCACGGACGAGGCTCGCCTGAGCCAGACCGCGCGCCACTACCTCGGCGGCCAGATTGCGCTGATGCCGGAGCTGACCGCGCTCCTATCTCCCACCGTCAACAGCTACAAGCGATACGTGCCCGGCGTGTGGGCGCCGCTCAACGCGAGCTGGGGCGTCGAGAACCGCACGTGCGCCATCCGCGCCATCCCGGGCAGCGCGAAGTCCACGCGCCTCGAGTGCCGGCAGACGGCGGCGGACATCAACCCGTACATCGCGATGGCGACGGTGCTGGCCGCGGGCCTCTGGGGCATCGAGCAGGAGCGCGAGCCGCCGGAGCCGGTGCAGGGCGACGCCTCGGGGCGCGGCGATCTCGCGCCGCTGCCCCGGACGCTCCGCGAGGCCACCTCTCGCCTCGCGACGAGCGAGCATGCGCGCGGCCTGCTCGGCGCGCCCTTCGTCGACCACTACCTCGGCACGCGCGACTGGGAGTGCCGCCAGCACGAGCGAGCGGTCTCGGACTGGGAGCTCGCTCGCTACTTCGAGACGGTGTGACGTGCTAGGCCAGGGGCCATGAGCGACGGCCTCGTGACCTGGGCGTTTCCAACCACGATCGTCTTCGGAGCCGGCGCCGTGCGTACGGTGGCCGACCACGTCAAGCGCGTGGGCGGAGCGCGCGCGCTGGTCGTCTGCGACGCCGGCGTGGTGAAGGTCGGCATCGCGGAGCGCGTGCGCGCGCTGCTCGAGGAGGGAGGGATCGCCGCCGCGCTGTACTCCGACGTCGATCCGAATCCGGTCGAGAAGAACGTGTTCGACGGCGTCGCGGCCTACGCGGCGCACGGCGCGCAGTGCGTCGTCTCGGTCGGCGGCGGCTCGCCGCTCGACACGGCGAAGCTCATCGCCCTCACGGTCACCCACGACCGGCCGCTGGTCGACTACGACGACGCCACGGGGGGCGATCGCTTCATCGGGGCGGGCGTGCCGCCGATCGTCGCCATTCCCACCACCGCGGGAACGGGCAGCGAGGTCGGCCGCTCGGGCGTCGTCACGCTCGCGGCCACGGGGCGCAAGACGGTCATCTTCAGCCCGCACCTGCTGGCCCGCGCGGCGCTGCTCGATCCGGAGCTCACGCGCTCGATGCCGAATCGCGTCACCGCAGCCACGGGGTTCGACGCGCTCACTCACTGCCTCGAGGCGTACGTCTCGCTCGGCGATCACCCGATGGCCGATGCGATCGCGCTCGGCGGCCTCGAGCTGTGCGCGGCGCACCTGGTCCGCGCCGTGGAGCACGGCGACGACCTCGGCGCGCGCGGCGGGATGATGAAGGCTGCCATGATGGGCGCCGTCGCGTTCCAGAAGGGGCTGGGCGCCTGCCACTCGCTCGCGCATCCGCTGTCGAGCGAGAAGGGCATGCACCACGGGCTGGCCAACGCGCTGGGCCTGCCGGCCGTGATCGAGTTCAACGAGGCGGTCGCGCACGAGCGCCTCGACCGCGTGCGCGCCCTCCTCGACCCGTCGGCGAAGACGTGCGCCGAGGCCGTGCGCCGCCTGCGCGCGCGCGTGGGGCTGCCCGAAGGCCTGCGCGCCGAGGGCGTCACCGAGGCCGACGTGGCCAAGCTCGCGGACAAGGCGTTCGAGGACGCCTGCCACCGCTCCAACCCGCGCCCATGCACGCGCGAGGATCTCGCGTCGCTCTATCGCGCGTCGCTCTGACGCGGTCCTACAGCATGTCGGGCTCGTCCGAGCCGAGCCCGCTCGCGGCGCCGGCCGCGTCGTAGAAGTACTTGAGCGACAGCAGCCCGAACGTCGACGCGTGCTCGCCGACCCAGTCGTGGCGCGCGCTGATCTCCGCGCTCCAGCTCGTGTCGACGTAGCCGAGGCCCAGCGACGGCGTGTTGAGCTGCGTCCCGGTGTCGTAGCGCCAGCCCGCGCGGAGGGCGTAGTGCCCCGCGAGGAACAGCTCCGCGCCGCCCATGACCCGCTCGGTCGTCCGACCGAACGTCGTGAAGTCGGCGAGGCCGTCGACTTCGATCGAGAAGATCTGCGTCGTGTAGCCCAGGCCGCCGGCCAGGTTCGTCGGCGCGAGCGCCGTGCCCGGATTGGTGAGGTTGTGGCCCACGATTCCGAGGCGAAAATCGCCCAGCACCCCCGTCGCGCCGACGTCGAAGGTCCCGGTGTTGAAGACCGAGCTCGTGGGGGTGCCGTCGGAGGCCGGGCTCGGACCGAAGGGACCCGCCGAGACGTGCTGGTCGACGTGCAGGTAGCGCCCCGTCACGCCGACGGCCAGGTAGTCGCCGAGCGGCATGGCCAGCGAGCCGCGCACGTCCGTCCACACGCGGTGCAGGCCGTCCGGATCGATCTCGTTCCAGGAGCCCCCGAGCCCCCCCGCGATGTGCTGCGCGTTGACGAGGGAGTCGGCGATGGCTGCGCCGTAGGTCTGCCGCTGCGCCTCGGGCGCGTACCCGCCGAACGCCTCGAGGTGGTAGACGCGCGCGAGCCCGAGGTTCGCCGGATTCATGAAGATGCCCGGCGTCGAGACCCCGATCGCGTTGAGGGCGCCGCCCATCCCCATGCCGCGTGCGGTGGGGACCTCCCCCATGTCGTAGGCCTGCTCCGGCGAGACCGACATGGGGTCCGCCAGGGCGCTGCGGGAGGCCAGCAGAAGGGCTGCCAGCACGAGGGGGAAGCCGCGCACGCGGCGGACCCTACCAGCCGCCGTGCGAGGGGACGAGTTTTCGCCATCCCCGGGCGTCGACCCGGTGTGTTCACGCGCCCGTCACGTGAAAGAGGCCGGATCGTCGAGTCTTGACACCCGGAGGAAGCCAAAAGACTGGCCCGACGGGGTGCGGCACGTGCGCCCCGGACAGATTCGGAAGCCATAACGCTCACTTCGGTATTTCGGTCGCTTCTGTCGCCTCCGCGAACGCTTCTTCGCGGGGGATCTACAAGGAATAAAATTGTGTGATGTCGATGTCTTAGGCACAATCTGGACGAAGGGCATGGACGTCCGCAGAGCGGCGGTGGTACCTCCATCTCGTTCGCGTCGGACGGGTGTCGCCTGCCTGCCCGAGCGGACGGAAACTCATCCTGCCCTGGGGTCGGCCCATCGTGGTCGGCTCTCTCGGCGATAGCGGATCCCCCGATGACACATCGACGGTGGGAGGCCGGAGGTCTTCTATTGCCAAGTCGCTTGGGATCACGTTCGAGCTCGACGGAGAGCGGACGGCCCACGGACGTTATCCACAACCTGTGGACAACCTGTGGTGTCCGTCACACGTCTCGGCTCGGTATCGGTGCAGCCAGGTCGAATTTCAGTTTCGTTGACTCAGGGGAGGGTCGGTGCAAGCGCGGATGCAGAGGGAAGACGAGCTCGAAGCTCCTGCGGGGCCTCACTCTTTGGTCGGGGCTTCCGTGAGCAAGGGCGAGCGGGCATGGGGAGAGGCCGTGGCCTCGACGCGGGAGAAGTCCCCGGCGAGCTTCGACCAGTGGTTCTCCGGCGTGCAGTTCGATGGGCTCACGGACGGCGTGCTCAGCCTGCGCGCGCGCGATGAGTTCGTCCGGCAGTGGGTCGAAGATCACTTCTTGCCTACCATGACCGAGCAGCTCCGCGAGCAGACGGGTCTGAGCATCCAGGTGCGCTGGAGCATCGACGTCGCCCTAGAGCGTCCCGTGGCCAACCGGCCGGTGCCGTTCGCGCCCGTTCGCCCCCGCTCGCTCTCGGTTCGCCCCGCGGCGCCGGGAGAGGAACTCCCCTCGGGCGTCCACCCTGTCGCCCCCGAGGCGGGCCGGCTCGCGGCGGCGGCGCCCCCCGTCGAGGGGCTCAACCCCAAGAACACCTTCGCCAACTTCGTGGTGGGCCCCTCCAACCAGCTCGCGCACGCCGCCGCAATGGCGGCAGCGGGCGGCGGGGGCCGCCGGCACAACCCGCTGTTCATCTGCGGTGGCACCGGCCTGGGCAAGACGCACCTCGTGCACGCCCTCGCCCACCGCATCCGCGAGGAGCATCCGGCCGCGCGCATCGTCTACCTGAGCGCCGAGCGTTTCGTGAACGAGTTCGTCCAGGCGCTGCAAGACCAGCGTATGAACGACTTCCGCGCTCGCTATCGCGAACGCTGCGACGTGCTGCTGGTCGACGACATCCATTTCCTCGCCGGCAAGACACAGACGCAGGAGGAGTTCTTTCACGCGTTCAACGCGCTGCACCAGGCGAGCAGGCAGATCGTCGTCACGAGCGACAAGTACCCCCAGCAGCTCGACAAGATGGAGGAGCGGCTCGTCTCGCGCTTCCAGTGGGGCATGGTGGCCGACATCCAGGCCCCCGAGCTCGAGACGCGCGTGGCGATCGTGCGCAAGAAGGCGCAGCTCGAGCACATCGAGCTCGCCGACGAGGTATGCCTGTTCGTCGCCCAGATGGTGCGCAGCAACGTTCGCGAGCTCGAGGGCACGCTCATCCGCCTGGCGGCGAAGGCGTCACTGCTCGGCCACCCCATCGATCTCGCGTTCGCGCGCACGGAGATCGCCGCCACCACCACGGCTCGCCCCACCGAGGCGAGCGTCGAGGACATCCAGCGCGTGGTGTGCCACCACTTCAAGCTGCGCTCGACGGACCTGCTCTCGAAGGACCGGCACAAGAGCATCGCGTTCGCCCGGCACGTGGCCATGTACCTGTGCAAGCAGCGGCTCAAGTGCAGCTTCCCGGAGCTGGGCCGGGCCTTCGGCAACCGCGACCACACCACCGTCATCAGCGGCGTCCGGAAGATCGAGCACCTTCGATCGAGCGATCCCGAGGTGCGCGCCCACATCGAGGCGCTCGAGCGCAAGCTCGGCGCCGCCGACTGACCGCGCTACGCTTCGGGCGTGGCCTCGCCCCCGCCCACCAAAGGCATCCGGCACGTCGCGCTGCTCGTACGGGACATGGCGGCGATGGAGCGCTTCTACGTCGACGCGCTCGGCTATGCCGAGGAGTGGCGTCCGAGCGAGCGTGAGCTCTATCTGACGCGCGGGGCCGACAACCTCGCGCTCCACGCGGTCGAAGCGCGGGCCGACGCCGCGCGCGAGAGCCGGCTCGACCATTTCGGCCTGCTGATGGCGCGCCCCGACGACGTCGACGCCTGGGCGGTCTGGCTCGAGGCGCGCGGCGTCGCGCTCGATACGCGCCCGCGCACGCACCGCGACGGCGCCCGGAGCTTCTACGCCCGCGATCCCGAGGGCAACCGCATCCAGTTCATCTGGCACCCGCCCATCGCCGACCGGTGACGCCTGGCGCCGGGGCGCCGCTCACACCGAGACGCGCCAGGTCGTCCCGCCGCCGCCCGGCACGTCCTGCAGCTCGACGCCGAGCGCGGCGAGCTCGGCCCGGATGGCGTCGCCGCGCGCGAAGTCCCTGGCGGCGCGCGCGTCGATGCGTGCCTTCACCCTGGCGTCGATGTCGGCCTCGACCAGGCCACGCAGCTTCAGGCGCAGCCCGCGCGTGCGCGCGAAGAACTCCTGCGCCGTCGCCTGCATCAGGCCCATGGGCCGGCAGCACGCGTCGAGCGCCTCGACCGCCGCCGCAGCGAGGCCGCGCTGCACCGCCTGCGCGGCCGGATCCTTCTTGAGCTTCGCGACGCGCATCGCGATCTCGTTGCCGACCTTCGCGAGCTCCGAGACGACGCTGAGCGCGACCGACGTGTTGAGGTCGTTGTCGAGCGCCGCCAGGACGTGCTGCGACGCGTGGCGCACGACCTTGGCGTCGTTGGCCGGGCCCTCCGCGTTGGGCCTCGCGCCCTCGGCGGCGGCCACCAGTGCCTCGCGCGTGACGTACAGGTACTCGACGCGCCGCTCCGCCTCGTCGATCCCCGGGAACACGACGCGCCCGTCCGAACGCTTGTCGAGGTCGAAGTTCACCGGGCCCCGGTAGTGGGCGCCGAGCAGGAAGTACCGCAGCGCCTCGCCGTCGTTGCGTTCGAGGATCTGCTGGATCGTCACGAAGTTGCCGAGCGACTTGCTCATCTTCTCGGCGTCGACGTTCAGGAACCCCGAGTGCACCCAGAGGCGCGAGAACGGCTCGCCCCAGGCGGCCTCGCTCTGGGCGATCTCGTTCTCGTGGTGCGGGAAGATGAGGTCCATCCCGCCGCCGTGCAGATCGATGTGCGGCGAGAGCGCCTTGGCGGACATCGCCGAGCACTCGATGTGCCAGCCCGGCCGCCCGCGCCCCCAGGGGCTGTCCCAGCCGAGCCCGCCCTCTTCGCTCGCCTTCCAGAGCGCGAAGTCCATCGGGTCGCGCTTCACCTCGCCGATCTCCACGCGCGCGCCGGCCTGCAGGTCATCGAGGTTGCGGTGCGAGAGCTTGCCGTAGCCGGGGAACGCCCGGACGGCGAAGTACACGTCGTTGCCCTTGTCGGTCGGGGCGACGTAGGCCGCGCCCTTGTCGACGAGCGACGCGATGAGCGACACGATCTCGGGGATGCTCTCGCTCACGCGCGGCTCCACGTCCGGCGTCAGGCAACCGACGGCGCGCAGCTCGGCGGCGTTGATCTCGGACATGCGCTTCGAGAGCGCGAGCGGAGCCTCGCCGCGCTCCGCGGCGCGCTTGAGGATCTTGTCGTCGACGTCGGTGACGTTGCGGACGAACGTCACCTCGTACCCGCGCGTGCGCAGGAAGCGCACGAGCACGTCGAAGGCGATGAACGTGCGCGCGTGGCCCGCGTGGGCGTGGTCGTAGGTCGTGAGCCCGCAGACGTACAGCCGGACGCGGCCCGGCTCGGCGGGCTGCAGCGGCTCCACGCGCTGAGTCATGGTGTTGTAGAGGCGAACGGCGCCGGAAGGCATACGCCCTCCTTCTACCACACGCGTGCTATTCCTCCCGGGGGATGCGCCGCCTGGCCCTCGCCGCCATGCTCGCCGTGCTCGCGGTCGCGTGCGGGCACTCCGCCTCGTTCGACGGCGGCGTGCTGCGCAAGAACGGGGTCGCCGTGCGCTTCGACCCCGTGCCGGCCGGGTGGTCGCGCATCGAGGTCGAGGGCGCCGACGCGGCGTATCGCGACGAGGCGCACCAGGGCTCCTTCCTGTTCGACGTACGCTGTCACCAGCGCGACGGCGACGCCCCGCTCGCGTCGCTCACGGCGCACCTCATCATGGGCACGACCGCGCGGCAGGTGCGCCTCGAGGAGACGGTTCCCTTCGACGGCCGCGAGGCGAGGCACACGCGGATGTCCGCGAAGCTCGACGGCGTCCCTCTGGAGTACGACCTCTACGTCATGAAGAAGGACGACTGCGTCTACGATCTGGTCTACGTCGCGCCGGCGGCCCGCTTCGACGGAGGTGCCGCAGAGTTCGAGCGCTTCGCGGCAGGCATGCGCGGCTCGAGCGCGCCATGAGCCGCGCCCGCGCCGACGTGCCTCCGCCCCCGCCGAGCGGCAGGATCTCGAACCTGCCCGCCCCGACCGCGGAGCCCGGCTTCGGCCAGCGATGGCTGGACCGCACGGCGCGCTTCTTCGAGCACATGGGGGACATCGCGGCGCTGTCGGTGAGCGCGGCCCGGTCCCTGGTGCGACGGCCCCTCGAGATCTCCGCCACGGTGTACCAGGTGGACGCGCTCGGCGTCGCCTCGCTCGGCATCGTCGCCGTCACGTCGATCTTCATCGGGATGGTCATGACCATCCAGTTCGCGTTCGGCCTCCAGCGCTTCGGGGGCCTGGAGTACATCCCCCGCGTCATCGTCCTGTCGTTCCTCCGCGAGCTCGGCCCGACGCTCACCGCGATCATCGTGGGCGGCCGCATCGGAAGCGGCATGGCCGCGGAGGTCGGCGCGATGAACGTGACCGAGCAGGTCGACGCCATCCGCGCGCTGGGCGGCGATCCCGCGAAGAAGCTCGTCCTGCCGCGCGTGCTCGCCGGCATGATCGTCATGCCCTTCCTCAGCATCTTCGCCGACGCCCTCGGCACCCTCGGAGCGCTCCTCGTCTGCGACTTCGAGTACCAGATCCGGCCCCTGCTCTTCATGCAGACCGCGCTCGAGAGCGTCACGCTCAGCGACCTGATCTCCGGCCTCGCCAAGACCCCCATCTTCGGCTTCATCATCGCGATCGTGGGCTGCCACTTCGGCCTGACGACGCGCGGGGGCACCGAGGGCGTGGGGCAGAGCACGACGCGCACCGTCGTCGTCGTCTCGATCGCCATCCTCGTCGCGGACTACTTCCTCACGCGGATCTTCGTGGCCTTCCTGCCCGCGTGAGTCATGATGCTCGGCGTGATGGATCGGGAAGCGGCGGCGCAGGCCATCGAGGCGTTCCTTCGGGCTCTGGGGCGCGATCCTGCGCATGAGCCGGAGCTCATCGGCACCGGAGCCCGCGTCGCGCAGGCGTGGGCGGACGAGCTGCTTGCCGGCTACCGCGTCGACGTCGACGCCCTGCTCTCCTCGAACGTCCTGCCGGGCGCCTCGGACGTGGTCATCGTCCGCGATCTGCCCGTCACGACGATGTGCCCCCATCACCTCATGGGCTCGAGCGGAACGGCCACCGTGGCGTTCGCGCCCGACGAGCACCTGGTGGGCGTCGGCACCGTGGGCCGCCTGGTCGACGCCTTCGCGCGCCGCCTCGCGCTTCAGGAGCAGGTCGGCGAGCGAGTGGTGGCCGCGATGCAGAAGCACCTGTCCCCGCACTGGGTCGCCTGCCGGCTCGTCCTCTCGCACGCGTGCATGACGGCGCGTGGCGAGAGGGCCCACGGAGCGCGCGTCGAGACCGTGGCCATCGCGGGGGGAGACGTCGACCCGAACCTCGTGCACGGTCTGCTCGGCGTGGGACGGTGACGCGGCCTTGAAGCTCGTCGGACGGGTGCCCCTCGCGAGCCTCACGGGGGGCGCGCTGGTGAGGCTGACCTGGCCGCCGTTCGACGTGCTCGTCGCGCTCGTGGACGGCGCGCCCTGCGCGATCGAGGACGCATGCAACCACGCGGGCGCGAGCCTGGCCGAGGGCGAACGCGACGGGAGCTGCGTGTCGTGCCCGATGCACGGCTACCGGTTCGAGCTCGCCACGGGGCGGCTCGTCTCTCCCCGGGGCCTCTGCGAGGATCAGCGGCGCTACGTCGCGCACGTCGAGGGCAGCGAGATCCTCGTGTGGGATCCGGGTCCTCCGGCCACGATCGCCGGCGCCTAGGAGCGATGGAGCGGGCGCAGCGGCTCGACGTCGTGGACGCTCAGTCGCCGCCCGCGTCCGAGGCCTCGACCGGCGCGTCGGCGGGGCTGCCGTCCGTCGCGTCGCCGCTCCCGGCATCCGGCGCGCCCTCCGGCGCCGCGTCCGTGGCCGCGGCCTCGCTCGCGCCCGCGTCGCCGCCCGTCCCCGTCCCGCCCTCCGGGCCAGGGGGAAGCTGGTAGGTCGGCTGGCTGCAGGCGGCGGCGAGGAGGCCCAGGGCAAACACGACAGCGCGCATTGGCGGCACTAGACCACGCACGCCGGCTCCCGTCACCTCGCGGGCTCTTTCGTCTCCGCCTCTCCGCCGAGGAGACGTCCTGCGGCCCGGCGCGCCGGACGCCGCGGTCATGGTCGCGTGAACCACGGTCCACGCTCGCGCGGTCGGTGCGCCGCGCACGCGGGGCTTTCGACCTGGTCCGTGCCTTGCGAGGGACCCGCGCACCATGCACCTCCTCCTCCTTGCCTCGTTCGCGCTCGTCGCCACCGCTCTGACCCCAGCCTGCAGCCCGAGCTCCGGCCAGCGCGTCACGATGGCCGACGCGTTCGATGTCGATCTGTTCGGCCCGCATGTCGATGACCTGCACTCTCCCTACGTCGCCGGCTCGCAGTTCACCGTCCAGGTCGAGGCCCACGACGGCAGCGACACGACCGGCTGGCAGCTCCGCAGCTCGAACCCGCAGATCGTCGCGATCGGCGCGCCGCAGACGCCGCCGCAGGCGCAGCCGTCCTTCTCGGTCGGCGTGACCACCGAGGTGGCGGGCAGCGCGACGCTCGACGTGCTCGACGCCAAGGGCAACGTGGTCGACTCGCACGTCGTCACTGTCGCGGTCCCCGACACGGTGCAGCTCTACGCGCACGGCCTGCTCCTGGCGGGGGAGTCCGACGACCAGGCGCGCATCAGCGTCGCCCGCGTCGTCTCGGGCGGCACCGCCACGTTCCTCGTCCGCTACTTCAAGGGCAGCGTGGAGCTGTGCGGCAGCGGGGCGCTCTCGCCCTCCGCCACGGGCGTCGCGAGCGCGACGACGATCCAGAGCTCGCTCGCCGTGAGCCGCGACTGGCTCGCCGTCGGCGCCGCGAGCCCCGGCAGCGGGCAGGTGCAGCTCGTCGTCGGAGGCCAGACCGTCGGCGCCCTGCCGGTGACGGCCGTCGATCCGAGCGCGATCGCGCGCGTGGGCCTCGCCCCGCAGGACGCCTCGAGCGCCAAGGACGGGCAGTCGCTCTACGTGTTCGGGCGGGCCTTCGACACGGCCGGCAACGACCTGTACGGCGGGTCGTTCCAGTGGTCGATGGACGGCACGTCCGCCGGCGGCGGCGTCGCCGGCGAGCCGAGCGACGTGCTCACCTACAAGTACAGGACCGGCTCCAGCGATCCGGTGCAGGCGTCGATCGACGCGCTCTCGGCGACGACGACGGTCCACGCGCAGGGGGGAAGCGCGCAGGTCGGCTCGAGCGCGAGCGTCGGGTGCTCGATCGGCGGAGCGCCGGGGGCGGCTCTCGGCGGCGGCACGACCGCGGCCACGGGCCTCGTCGCGCTGGTCCTCGCCGCGATGCGGCGACGTCGCAGTGCGGCGCGCAGGACCCGATGGTGATCCTCGTGAACACTACGCCGCCGGCGTCCGCGTGCTGGCGGCCATCTTCGCGCTGTCGCTCTGCGCGAGCAGCGGCCCGCCCTTGAGGCCGAGCACCTCGTAGGTCATCACTGGCTGCTTGCGCCCCTTGACCGTGATCTCCCTGACGGGGCGAGCCTCGATCACGCCCTTCGTGAGCGCGTAGGTGTCCTCGCTGATGAGGATGTTCACGCCGACGTCCTTCGTGTTGCTCTCGAGGCGCGAGGCCAGGTTCACCGCGTCGCCGATGACCGTGTACTCCATGCGCTTCTCGCTGCCGATGTTGCCGGCGACGACGGGGCCGGTGTGGATGCCGATCCCCGTGCGCAGCCTCTGCATCCCGCGCGCCTCGAGCCGCGTGTTGAGCTCCGCGAGCGCGAGCCGCATCCGGACCGCGGCGCGGACGGCGTTGACGGGGTCCTCGGGCTTGGGCACGGGCGCGCCGAAGACCGCCATGATGGCGTCGCCGATGTACTTGTCGACGACCCCGTCCTCCTGCATCACGATGCCGACCATCTCGGTGAAGTACTCGTTGAGGAGCCCCACGAGATGCTGCGGGTCCATCTTCTCGCTGAGGGTCGTGAAGCTCCGGATGTCGCTGAAGAGGATGGTGACCTGAAGCGACTCGCCGCCCAGCGCGACCTTGCCGGCGAGCAGGTGCTCCATGACCGTGGCCGTCATGTACTTGCCGAAGGTGGTGCGGAGCTTGTCGCGCTCCTTGAGCCCGTCGACCATCGTGTTGAAGCCGGTGGCGAGATCCTCGAGCTCGTCGCCCGTGCGCACGCCCTCGACGTGCACGTAGTCGAGCTGCTCGACCCGCTTGAGCGCCGTGTTGACGCTCCGGAGCGCCACGCCCATCACCCCCGCGACGCGGCTCCCGAAGACGATCGACACGAGCGCGGCCGCGGCGAGCACGATCAGGGCGTAGAGGAGGTTGTGCCGCACGATCAGGCGAATGTCCGTCACGTCCAGCGCGGCGATCATGTCCACGCTGCCCAGCCGTCCGTGGAGCTGGCGGGGCTCGAAGCGCTGGACGGCCCACGACCGATCGGCCGAGTCGACGATCGCCGTCCCGTTCCGCCCGGCGGCGCTCACGGCCGGGTTCGGAAACTCGTTCGTCGCCCCCACGACCCTCTGTCCTTCGCCGAGCACGGCCAGCGCCAGCTCCAGCCCCAGCTTCGCGCTCGCGTTCTTCAGGTACTCGGCGTCGATGGGCATGCAGACGAACACCGCGCCCACGTTCGGGATCGGGACGCCGATCATGTACGCAGGCGGCGCTCCGGACGCCTGGGACTCGCACCCGTGATCGACGACGCCGCGAAACTCGCTCTTCGAGAGGGCGCCGACCATCTCGGGCACGCTGTTGACGACGTCGGGCGGGTGTTCGCAGCCGACCTGCGCCAGCACGTGGCCGCCGGCTTGCACCAGCAGCACGTCGATGTTCGGGTAGACGGAGACGAAGACCTGCGCGAGCTGGCGGGCGCGCCCTTCGTCCTTGCGCTCGATGGCGCTCGCCGTCGCGCCGTCGGCCGACAGGATGCGCGAGGCGAGCGCCAGATCCGCGAGATCGTCGTCGAGCTCGGTCTGGAAGGCCCTCTCGGCGTCCCTCACGCGATCGTCGACCTCGTCGACGAGCTGGCGGTGCAGGAGCCACGACAGCACCGGCAACGCAGCCAGCATCACCACCGCCGACAGCGCGACCAGCGCCGTCAGCTTGGCGCGGACGGTCGGCAAACGTAGCAGCATCACCGGCGGATCGTAGCGAAGGTGCGCTACCGTGGCGACGTGGATCTCGTTCTTCGCAGCCGGAGCGTGGTGCTGCCCGACGGCGTACGCGCCGCCAGCGTCCACGTTCGCGACGGCGTCATCGCCCGGGTCGACGCCTGGGACGCCGTCCCGCCGGGCCTCGTCGTCGAGGACGCCGGCGAGCGCGTCATCTCTCCGGGGCTCGTCGACACGCACGTCCACGTCAACGAGCCCGGGCGCACCGAGTGGGAGGGCTTCTGGACGGCCACCCGGGCGGCCGCCGCGGGCGGCGTGACGACGATCGTCGACATGCCCCTCAACGCCTCGCCGCCGACGACGAGCCTGCGCGCCTTCGAGGCAAAGACCGCCGCGGCGGAGGGGCAGCTGCACGTCGACGTCGCGCTGACGGGGGGCGTCGTCCCGGACAACGCTCACGAGCTGCGTGCCCTGCTCGAGGCAGGCTGCGTGGCGTTCAAGTGCTTCCTCGTCGACTCGGGTGTCTCGGACTTCGCGCACGTCGGCGAGGCGCACCTCGCGCGCGCGATGCCCCTGCTCGCCGCCGCCGGCGCGCCCCTGCTCGTGCACGCCGAGCTCGGCGGACCCATCGACGCCGCGCTGCGCGCCCAGGGCAACCTGAGCGACGCGGAGCTCCGCCGCTACGTGCACTGGCTCGAGGCCCGCCCGCGCGAGGCCGAGAACGAGGCGGTCGACCTGGTCGTGCGCCTCGCGCGCGCCACGGGGGCCCGAGCGCACGTGGTGCACCTATCCTCGGCCGATGCCCTGCTCGCCCTGCGGGCGGCGCGCGACGCGGGCGTCGGCGTCAGCGCCGAGACGTGCCCGCACTACCTGACGTTCGCGGCGGAGGACGTGCCCGACGGAGCGACCGAGTACAAATGTGCGCCGCCCATCCGCGAGCGGCACAACCGCGAGCGGCTCTGGCAGGCGCTGCGCGAGGGGCTGATCACGCAGGTCGTCACCGATCACTCGCCGGCCCCCGCGTCGCTCAAGTGCGCCGACAGCGGTGACTTCGCCCGCGCCTGGGGCGGGATCGGCTCGCTCGAGCTGGGCCTCTCGGCGACGTGGACCGAGGCCCGGGGCCGCGGCTTCGACCTCGCGCGGCTCTCGGCGCTGATGAGCGCCGAGCCGGCCCGCCTCGTGGGGCTCGACGCCCGGAAGGGGAGCATCGCGCCCGGGCGGGATGCGGACCTGGTCGTGTGGGACCCGGATGCGCCGCGCGTCGTCGAGCCTGCCGCGCTCGAGCAGCGACACAAGCTGACGCCCTATGCGCGCCGGACGCTCACCGGTGTGGTGCACGCGACCTACGTCCGCGGCCGCGCGGTGTACGCTGCGGGCGCGCATCCCGGCCCGCCGTCGGGCCGGCTGCTGCGTCGAGGGAAGGCATGAACGACTTCACCGACCTCGTCGATCTGGCGTCCGAGCGCCTCGGGGGCGCGGTGCTGTGGGCCAACGACGAGTTCTTCGCCGAGAAGGACAACCTGCTCAAGAGCGAGGACGCGATCTTCGCCCCCGGCCGGTACACCGATCGCGGCAAGTGGATGGACGGCTGGGAGACGCGCCGCCGGCGCACGCCCGGCCACGACTGGTGCGTGGTGCGCCTCGGGGTCCCGGGCGTCGTGCGCGGGCTCGTCGTCGACACGGCCCACTTCGTCGGCAACTTCCCCGAGTCGTGCAGCGTCGAGGCGTGCAGCGCGCCGCCGCAGGCGCCGCTCGAGGCGCTCGAGGCGGCGACGTGGACCGAGATCCTGCCGAGGACGACGCTGACGGGCGGGGCGCGCAACCTCTTTCCGGTCGCGCACGCCTGGCGCGCGACGCACCTGCGCCTGCGGATCTTCCCCGACGGCGGTGTGGCCCGTCTGCGCGTCCACGGCGACGCGATGCCGGACGCGCGCTGGCTGGGCCGGCCGGGCGCCCCGCAGGACGTCGACCTCGCCGCCGTCGAGCACGGGGGCGTCGTGGTCGCCGCGAGCGACACGTTCTTCGGGCCGCGGCACGCGCTCGTGATGCCGGGCCGCGCCCGCGACATGAGCGACGGGTGGGAGACCAAGCGCACGCGGCGCGACGGGCCGGAGTGGGTCGTCGTGCGCCTCGCCGCCGAGGGCGCGCTGCGCCGCGTGGACCTCGACACCTGGCGCTTCAAGGGCAACGCGCCCGGGAGCGCGGCGCTCGCGGTGGGCCCCTCGGCCGACGGGCCGTGGACGGAGATCCTCGCGCGCACGCGGCTGCTCTTCCACACGCACCACGTCTTCGATGCCGAGCTCTCCGAGCACGCCCCGGCGCGCTTCGCGCGGCTCTCCACCTGGCCCGACGGAGGCATCAGCCGCCTGCGCCTCTTCGGGACCCCGAGCCGCGCCGGGCGCGAGGCGTGGGGCCTTTCGCGCCTCCACGCGCTCGCCCCGGACGAGGCCTCGGCGGAGCTGCTCGCGTGCTGTCGCTGCGGAGCGTGGGCGCGACGCGTGGCCGAGGGGCGCCCGTACGCGAGCCTCGCCGAGCTGCAGGCCGCGGCGCGGCGCGCCGCCGACCCGATGTCGGAGGCCGAGTGGCTCGAGGCGTTTTCCGCTCATCCCCGCATCGGCGAGCGACGGGCGGACGCGCGCGGCTGGTCCGCCCAGGAGCAGTCGCGCGTGGCCGAGGCGGAGCAGGCCACGCTCGACGCCCTCGCCGAGGCCAACGCCGCGTACGAGCGCAAGTTCGGCTTCGTCTACCTGGTCTGCGCGACCGGCAAGAGCGCCGAGCAGATGCTCGCGCTGGCCCGCGACCGCCTGGCCGGAGACGACCGCGCGCGCGAGATCGCCCGCGCCGCCGAGGAGCACCGCCAGATCACGGCGCTGCGCCTCGAGAAGCTGGTGCTGCGATGACCAGCCCCATCACCACCCACGTGCTCGACACGGCCCGCGGCACCCCGGCCGCGGGGGTCGCGGTGACGCTCGAGCGCGAGGAGGGCGCCGGCTGGACCTCCGTGGGGCAGGGCGCGACCGACGACGACGGACGCGTGAAGACGCTGCTGCCCGCCGGGGACCTGCGCCCCGGCGCCTACCGCCTCACCTTCGACGTCGGCGCCTACTTCCGGGCGCAGGGGATCGAGCCGTTCTGGCGCGAGGTCACGGTGGAGTTCGTGGTGCCGGCGGGTCGGGCGCACCTCCACGTCCCGCTGCTCGTCAGCCCCTTCGGGTACTCGACGTACCGGGGGAGCTGAGCGCGGGCGCGGCGCCGGCGGCTCGACCGCTCCGCGAGCCCGCGCCTCACGGGTGGTGCAGGATCGTGCCCGCCGCGCCCACCGCCCACACGTCCGTCGCGTCCCCCCGGACGCCCGCGAGCGCCTGGGTCGTCCCGCTGGCCTGCGGCCCCCACGCGGCGCCGTTCCAGTGCAGGATCGTGCCCGCCGCGCCGACCGCCCACGCGTCGCCGGTCTCGCGCACCCAGACGGCGCTCAGATCGTCGGTCGTCCCGCTCGCGTAGGGCGGCGACCACGAGAAGCCGTTCCAGTGCAGGAGGGTCCCCGACGCGCCGACGGCCCACACGTCGGACGGGCCGCTGCCGGAGACGCCGTTCAGGTTGACCGTCGTGCCGCTGGGGACCGGCCCCCACGTGCCACCGGTCAGGTGCTCGACGAGCCCGCCGTAGCCGACGGCCCAGACGTCGCCGGCGGCGCTGCCCCACACCGCGGAGAGTGGCTGCGACGATGAGGCGACCATCGTCGCGGTCCACCCCGAGCCGCTCCAGTGCTCGACCTGGCTGAAGGCGCTGTAGCTTCCGACCGCCCAGACGTCGCTCGAGCCGCTGCCCCACACGCCGTAAAGGACCTCGAGCGTGCCGGCGCCGGTCGGCGTGTCGGTCCAGCCGGTGCCGTCCCAGTGCTGCGTGTCGCCGTTGTAGCCGACCGCCCAGACGTCGGTCGGCGCGCTGCCCCACACGGCAGTGGGATCGAACGAGCTGGTCGGCACGACCGAGCCCCACTCGCTGCCGCGCAGGTGCGCGAACGTCGCGCCGCCGACGGCCCATGCGTCGGCCGCGTCGTAGGACCACACGCCGGTGAAGTTGCCGCTCGGGGGCGCCCAGTCGAGCCAGTTGCCGCCGTCCCAGTGCAGGAGCGTCGCCGAGTTGCCGACCGCCCACACGTCGCCGCTGCCCGAGGCCCACACGCCCCAGAGTGTGTTGTCGGTCCCGCTCGGAACCGACGTCCACGCGGTGCCGTCGTAGTGCAGGATCGTGGCCAGGTTGCCGACGCCGAACGGCGGCGGGCCCACGGCCCAGATGTCGCCGGAGCCGGTCCCCGAGAGCGCGTACACGTCGTTGCCGGTCACGTTCTGCACGACCGTCCAGCTCGCGCCGTCCCAGTGCGCGAACGATCCGGAGTAGCCCGACGCCCAGACGTCGGAGCTGCTGCTGCCCCAGATCGCGCGGAGGTTGCCGTTCAGCCACCCCAGGCCGCCGATGCTCGTGGCCGTCCACGACGTGCCGTCCCAGTGCAGCACGTTGGTGCCGCCGGCGACGATCCACACGTCGTCGGTCGCGCTGCCCCACACGCTGGTGAAGATCCCGGTCAGGCCGCCGCTCGAGACCTTCGTCCAGGCGCTCCCGTCCCAGTGCAGGATCGTGCCGCTGTCGCCCACGGCCCACACGTCGCCCGCGCCGGCGCCCCAGACCGCCTCGAGGTTCGTGGTGACGCCGCTCGTCGACGGCGACCAGCTCGTGCCGTTCCAGTGCACGATCGTCCCGCTGGTCCCGACCGCCCAGGCGTCGGTCGGCGTGTCGGCCCACACGCCGACGAGGGCGGCGCCGCCGCTGAGGGTGGTCGACAGCGACCACGCGGCGCCGTCCCAGTGCAGGATCACGCCGCTGATGCCCACGATCCACGCGTCGCTCGGACCCGTGCCGCTCACGCCATAGTAGTTGCTGGAGGGCAGGCCACCGCCGTACGGCGGGTTGCTCCAGCACCAGCCGTCGAGGGTGCAGCCGGGGGCGGCCGCGGCGTCGGCGCCGTCGGGACCGGCGTCGGACGGGGAGGCGTCGGCGGCGCCGTCGGGCGTGACGGGCGCGTCGGCGGCCGCATCGCCGGGGTGGACCGACGAGTCGGTCGCCGCGCCGTCGGTCGCCGCGTCGCCGTCGACGCGCGCGTCGCCCGCGTCGCTCGCGCCGGCGTCGGACGGCGAGGTCGCGTCCGGGGAGCCCCCCTCGAGCGACGGCTCGGTGCCGTCCTGCGAAGCCGCGTCCGTTGCGCCTCCGCCGGTCGTCGCGTTGTCGGACCCGCAGGCGCCGAGCGACACCAGGGACGCGACGGACAGCGCCGTCGCCAGGAGCATCGCCGCGAGACGGGGTGACCGCATGGGTTGCCTCCGGCCCCAGCGTATTGGACGAGGGGGCCGGCGATCCAATCCGGATTGACGCCGCGACGCGCAGACGGAGCAAGGCCACCGGGCTCGGGCGCGGCTTCGCCAGCGCCGATCTGGACGAAGCGGGCGCACGCTCACCCGGGGCGAGCTCGAGTGAACCCTCGGCCGGCACGACCCGCGGATCGCTACGGCACCTGCGCCACCCACCGCTCCGCGAAGATCTCGACCTCGCTCAGGCACAGCGCCGTCTCGCGCGGCACGCGCAGCCGCACGTACCGCGCGCGCTCGCCGGAGCCGCGGATCCGCCAGGGCCACTCCTGCGTGAAGATGACGTCGCGCGACGCGATCGTCCGGAAGTGCTCCGCGTCGTCGGAGATCTGCACCTCGAGCGGCAGCGGCTCGGCCTGCAACCCGTCCTCGCGGTTGTAGATCCGGATCGAGCCGATCGGCGAGACGTGCCCCAGGTCGATCATCGCCCACGGCTCCTTCTCGCGCGTGGTGTACAGGCCGAACCGGTCCTCGAGCTGGCCGTTGGTCAGCGCGGTGGGCGGCGGCTTTCCGCCCTCCTGCGAGCTCACGTAGACGGCGGTGCCGCGCGCCAGGTTGCGGGGGGCGACCGCGAGCAGCAGCGGGTGGCGGAAGTAGAAGACGACGAAGGCGACCCCGAGCGCGATGGCCGCCGCGCGCAGGCGCGGCATCACGAGCGGGACGCCGGCGCGCCGCGACTCGAGCAGGCGCTTGCCGAGCGCCATCATGGGCCGCTCGACGCCGCGGTGCAAGATCTCGGCCGCGAGGAAGACCAGCACCAGGCGCACCAGGGTGCTCCTCCAGTGGCTTCCCCACTCGCTCTCGACGGGAAAGAGCTTGCCGTACTCGGGCCAGACCTTGTGCAGCGCGCGCTCGACGCGCATGACGCTCACGTGCAGCAGGTAGAGCGCGTAGGAGCGCGCGCCGATCCACTCGAGCACGCGGCCGACGACGGGGAAGGCGAGGACGTAGCCCTCGTCGCGCGCGGCGTACGCGACCAGCAGCCCCGAGAGCACCCAGAGCGCCACGAACATCTCGTGCGTGCGCACGAACGGCGGAGACGCCTCCTCGAGGCCCGCGATGAGCACGAGCACCGCGGGCAGCACGAACAAGCGCAGCAGCCACCGCGGCAGGATCGCCGGCGCGGGCACGCGGTCGGCCACGAGGGCGAGCGCAACGCCCGCCATCAGCGAGTCGAAGCGCAGGTGCGAGGCGAACTTGAGGTAGTTCTCGAGGTCTCCGTCGGGGAGGCCGCCGCCCTGCGCGTAGTGGCGGGCGACGACGCACGCGAGGGCGATGCCGAGGCACGCCGCGAGGCGGCGGTTGGTGGTGCGGAAGACCACGAAGAGCATCGGCAGGAGCAGGTAGAAGTGCTCCTCGACCGCGAGGCTCCAGTAGACGCCGAGGTTCCAGTCGTTGTGGAAGACGCGCGCGTAGTTGTAGACGCCGCCGAAGAACGCGACGGCCTCGCGCCACCACGAGGCCACCGAGCCGAACGTGTCGGGCAGGGTGGCGGCGAGCACGCGGTGCAGGAGCATCACCGCCAGCGCCGCCGGCAGGATGCGGAAGAAGCGGCGGACGTAGAAGGCCTGCAGCGCCGACCGGCTGCCCTCCCACGCCCCCACGAACGACGCGTCGGCGTCGAACGGCGGGAGCAGGCGCACCAGCGAGAGGGTGACGACGTAGCCCGAGATGACGAAGAACAGGTCGACGCCGCTCGCCGACGACCGCACGATCTCGGGCAGGTCCCGCGGGTCGATGACCCAGTGGACCACCATGACCATCAGGACGGCCGCGGCGCGCAGCCGCTCGATCTCGC
Organism: Myxococcales bacterium; assembly: GCA_021778125.1. Classification (GTDB taxonomy): domain Bacteria; phylum Myxococcota_A; class Polyangia; order Polyangiales; family Polyangiaceae; genus Palsa-1150. The sequence continues at coordinate 11,076 of JAJYCT010000012.1, read as the reverse complement.
GGAGTTTCACGGGGCGGCCGACCGTCGCAGGCGGCCGCGATCCCGTCAACGTCGAAGGCGCTCGTGCCCCGGGGCGCGCGCCTCGCGGCGAGCCCCGTCGCTAGCGCGTGGGCGCGCCCTGCGCGAGCCAGCGCGCCAGGGTGTCGCGCTCCTCGTCGGTCATCTCGGTGCGGTTGTTGAGCGGCATCGTGCGCGTGACGACGGCCCGCGCCGCGATGCGCTCCTTCCAGAGCGCCACGTCCTCGGCGGTGGCGAAGCGCACGCCGTCCGGCGCAGGCGGGTTGGAGACGAGCGACGGCGCGTCGGAGTGACACGGCGTGCAGCGGCGCTGCAGGATGAACTGCACGCTGGAGAAGGGGACCGGCGCGCCGTCGACCGACGCCTGCGCCGGCGTGCCCCGCGTGACCACGACGGCCACCGCGGCGACGCACGCGACGACGGTCGCCGCGAGCGCCGGGATCCACGCCCGGAACGAGAAGCGGACGTTCATCCAGTGCCGGACGAGCGCCCCCCCCACGATGAGCACCCCCAGGAGGAGCGCCGCGTACTGGCTTCCGGTGATGACCGAGAAGTGATTGCTCAGCATCGTGAAGAGCAGCGGGAACGTCAGGTAGTTGTTGTGGATCGACCGCTGCTTGGCGTGCGCGCTCACGGCCACGTCCTGCGGGCGCCCCTCCCGCGTGGCGGCCACGAGCGTGCGCTGCGACGGGATGATGTGCGCGAAGACGTTGCCGGCCATGCACGTCCCGAGCATCGCGCCGACGTGGATGAACGCCGCGCGCCCGCTCAGCAGGTGCGTGAGCGCCCAGACGACGCCGACGACGAACGCGAGCGAGAGCCCCGTCGCGACGGCCTCGAACCGCCCGAAGAGCCGGAACAGCCCGTCGTAGACGATCCACCCGCCCACGACCGTGCCCACGCCGATCGCCACGGCCTGCCCGGGGCGGAGGTGCGCCACCGAGGGGTCGATCATGAGCGAGGCGCCGCCCGTCCAGTAGAGCAGCGTGAGCAGCGCGACGCCGGTCATCCACGTCGTGTACGACTGCCACTTGAACCAGTGCAGCACGCGCGGCATCTGGCTCGGGGCCAGGAACTTCTTCTCGACGTCGTAGAAGCCGCCCGAGTGCAGCAGCCAGATGCGCCCGACGTGGCGCTCGTCGCCCCCGCCGTCGCGCTCGAGGTTGCGGTCGAGCCAGTTGAACAGCAGCGAGTTGCCGACCCACATGATCCCGGCGACCAGGTGCACCCACCGCACGAGGACGTCGAGCAGCTCGCGGACGTTCGCCTCGAGCACGGCTCACCGCCCCCGTCGCCCGGCCAGGATCGCGACGAACGAGCGCGAGCGCAGCTCGTCCAGCGTCAGCCCCGTCGCGAGCGCCTCGGCCTCGGAGACCGCCCCGCACGACAGGCCGCGCAGGAAGAAGTTGAGCAGCCCCTGCCCGGTCGCCGCGTCGTCGAACACCTCGCCGACGAGGGTGGCCTGGGCCGCCTTCGCCACGAAGTTCGACAGGCGCGCCGTCGCCGCGGCGAGGGCCTCGAGGTAGAACGCGTAGACGGCGGCGTAGCGCGCCACGAGCTGCGCGGGGTGCAGGTCCCAGCCCTGATAGAAGCCGCCGACGAGCGAGTGCCGGACGTGGCTCGCCTGCAGGCGCCACGCGGCGTGCACCGCCTCGCGACCGCCGACGGGCATGACGTTGGTCGCGCCGTCGCTCAGCCAGATGCCCGTGCCCGCCAGCGACGCCTGCATGCAGTGCTTCGCGAAGTCGCACGCGGGGTGCGTCATGTGCTGGTGCGCCGCGGCGATGCCGCAGCTCGCGGTGTAGTCGTACGTGCCCAGGTGCGCCGCGACGCAGCGCCCGCGCGCGGCCGCGACCAGCGCGGGGATGCCGATGCGCCCCCCCGCGTCGATCACGGCCTGCGTCTGCTCGATCATGATCTCGAAGCGCAGCGCCCCGGCCGGCAGGCCGAGCCCGGGCTCGAGCACGTCGAGAAGATCCGCGAGCGCGGCGGCGTGCTCGGGCACCTGGAGCTTGGGCAGCGTGAGCACGAAGCCCGCGGGGAGCGCGCCGCCCGTCGCGTCGAGGAGCGTGGAGAGGAAGAGATCGAGCGTGCGCACCGAGCGGGCTCGCAGCTCCTCCGTCATGGGCTTGATGCGTATGCCCCAGAACGGCGGCAGCGACGACCGCGCGTGGGCTTGCGCCGCCTCGCGCGCGCACCCCACCGCGTGCCCGTCCTCCTCGGCGTCCGGGCGCACGCCGTAGCCGTCCTCGAAGTCGACGCGAAGGTCCTCGACCGGCTCGCGCGCGAGCTTGCTCGCGATGCGCGGCCGGACCTGCGCCGCAAGCTCCTCGGTCAGGCCGAAGGCGTGGGCCAGCGTGGCCGCGTCCGGGGCGTGCTGCTCGAGCGCCCGCAGCGCGTGCGCGCCCAGCTTCGCCGCCGCATCGGCCTTGAAGAGCTGGGCCCCCCCGTACACCGTGTGGATGGGCTGCCGGTCGGGGCGATCGCCCGGGTAGCGCGCCGAGAACGCCAGGTTCGCGGTCCGAAGGGGAGCGAGGACCCGATCGATCTCGGCCTGAGTCAGCGACGCCTTCATGCGGGGCCGCGCAGCGTACTACGGGCCGCCCGCCGCGACTCAAGAGAGCTTCTTGACGGCCTCGATGGCCTCGCTCACGGCCTTTCTCGTGGCCTCCGAGACGTCTTCGGCGGCGCGCCTGAGCGTCGCCTCCAGGCGGGGCTCGAGGTCTCTCCACCTCTTCTGCGCGTCGAGCTTCCCGAGGTGAGCCTGCACGCGGATCTGATCGCGCAGCGTGCGAAGCTCCTGGGCGCTCTTCTCGAGCTCGTCCTTCAGCTGGGTCTTGTGGGTCATGACGGCCTCTCCATGGCCCCGGAGGGAGCAGACTTCGTGCCGCGCACGGCCGCGGCGGCAAGGCCGTCTCCGTCGCTCCACGCCGCGCCTGGGCCCGCACCGCGTGCGCTCGTCACGCGCCTCGCCGGGCTGTGGTAGTCGACCGCCGTGGATCGAACCGCGCGCGCCCGGCTGATGCACAGGGCCTGGGCGCGCCTGCGCGGCGGTGAGCTCACGCCGAGGCGCGCGGCGCTCAGCGTGGCCGTCGGTCTGGCCATCGGCGTCACGCCGCTCTGGGGAACGCACTGGATGATCGTGCTCGCGGTCACGCTCCCCCTGCGCCTCGACGCGGGCCTCGCGTTCCTGGCGTCGAACGTGTCGCTCCCGTTCCTCGCGCCGTTCATCACCCTGGCCGAGATCGAGCTCGGCGCGTGGCTCCTGCACGGGCGGTGGCTGCCCGTCGATCCGCGCGCCCTGCGGGCCGCGGAGCTGCGCCCCCTGCTCGCCGAGATCGCGCTCGGGACGGCCCTGGTCGCCGCCGCGTTCGCGGCCGTCGGAGGCGCCCTGACGCTCGCGGTCGTGCGCCTCCGGCAGAGGCGCCGGGCCCGCGGTGCGCCATGAGCGTCTGCGCGCTCATCCCCACGTACGACAACGCCGCAACCCTCGAGCGCGTCGTGCGCGGCGTGGCCCCCTACGTCGAGCGCGTGATCGTCGTCGACGACGGCAGCGGGCCGGCGGCGCGCGACGTCGCCCGCGATCTCGCGCGGCGCGAGCTGGCGCACGTCGTCCTCCGCGAGCGCAACGGCGGCAAGGGCGCCGCGGTCAAGGCGGGCCTCGCCGAGGCGCGCCGCCTCGGGTACGCGCACGCGCTGCAGATCGACGCCGACGGTCAGCACGCGGCCGACGACGTCCCGCGCCTGCTCGAGGCCAGCCGCCTCGATCCGCGCGCGCTCGTCCTCGGGCAGCCCGTCTTCGACGCCACGGCGCCCCGCGGCCGCCGGGTCGCGCGGCAGCTCTCGGTGCTGTTCTGCGCGCTCGAGACGCTCTCGCGCCGCGTCGGGGATCCCCTCTGCGGGTTTCGCGTCTATCCCGTCCCCGAGGCGCTCGCCGCCGGCGCGCGCGGCGACGCGATGGATTTCGACCCGGAGGTGGCCGTGCGCCTGGTGTGGCGGGGCACGCCGGTCCTTCACGTCGCCACTCGCGTACGGTATGTGCCTGCAGCGGAAGGCGGCGTCTCGCACTACCGCCTTCTCCGAGACACGCTGCTCATCACGTGGATGCACGCGCGCCTGTGCGTGCTCGGCCTCCTGCTCCTCCTCTCATGGCCGCACCGAAGATTCACTCGCTGACGCAGCCGCCGAGGTGGCGGAGGGTGCCCGAGGTGGGCACCGTGCTCGGCATCCGCTTCGTCGTCGCGCTCGCGACGATCGGCGGCCGGAGCGCGGCGCGGTGGTTCGCGATGGCGCTCGCCGTCTACTACACGGCCCTCTCGGCGCGGACGCGTCGCGCCTCTCGGCAGTTCCTCGCCCGGGTCGGAGAGGCTCCGAGCCTCCGCAACGTGCTGCGCCACGTGGCGACGTTCGCCTCGGTGGCCGTCGACCGGCTGTTCTTCCTCCGGGGCGATCTGCGCCCCTTCACCTTCGAGCTCCGCGGCCACGAGCGCGTGAAGGAGCTCGCGGCGCGCGGCCGGGGAGCGCTCCTCCTGGGGTCGCACCTCGGCAGCTTCGCCGCCATGAGCGCCGCCGCGCGCGATTTCGGCGTGCCGCTCTCGGTCGTGGCCGACGAACGGAGCGCCGCGCGCCTCGCGCGCGTGCTTCGCCGCGTGGCGGCAGGCGGCGGGCCCGAGGTCATCCCGGTCGATCCGAAGGGATTCGACACGGTCTTCCGGGTGAAGAGCGCCCTGGCCGCCGGGCACCTGGTGGCGATCCTCGGCGATCGCACGACCGGCCGCGACGGGCGCAACGTCCAGGTCGACTTTCTCGGCGCCCCGGCGCACCTGCCGGTCGGCCCCTACGTCGTCGCGCACACGCTCGGGTGCCCGGTGGTCCTGGTCTTCGCGCTCTTCCGGGGGCCCAACCGCTACGAGATCTCGTGCGAGCCGTTCGCCGACGAGCTCCGCCTCGACCGGAGGGACCGCGCCGGGGCCCTGCGCGCTCACGCGCAGCGCTACGCCGATCGCCTCGCCTTCCATGCCCGCTCGGCGCCGTACAACTGGTTCAACTTCCACGACTTCTGGAGCGCCTCGTGACGCGCGGGCGCGTGGCCGATCCCGCGACGTCCGCCGAGGCGGCGCGCCTCGACGCGCAGAAGCTCGCCTTCGCCCCCCTGGTCTTCCAGGCGTGCCGCGTCGCGCGCGAGCAAGGCGTGCTGGCGTTCGGCTACCGGCGCGGGGCGCGCGGCTTCACCGCCGCGGAGGCCGCCGGGGCCTGCGGGCTCTCCCTCTATGCCGCGAGGCTCCTCACCGAGGCGTGCATGGTGGCCGGCCTGCTCGCGCACGACGAGCCGCGCTTCGCGATCACCAAGGTGGGCGTCTACTGGGAGAAGGACGCGCTCACGCGCGTGAACGCCGACTTCGTCCACCACGTGTGCGGTCGGGGCGGGCTGCACCTCGGGGAGGCGCTGCGGACGGGGCTCCCGGCCGGCCTGCGCGAGCTCGGCGACTTCTCGACGATCTACGAGGGCCTCTCCCGCCTCGCGCCCGACGTTCGCGGGGCGTGGCTCGCCTTCGACCACTTCTACTCCGACGGCGTCTTCGAGGCGTGCCTCGGCGACGTGCTCGCGCCCGGCGTGCGGCACGTCGTCGACGTCGGGGGCAACACGGGACGCTTCGCGCGCCTCGTCACGTCGCGCGCGCCGGACGTCCGCGTCACGATCGTCGACCTGCCCGGCCAGCTCGCGCAGGCGCGCGTCCAGCTCGCGGATCTCGTCGACGCCGGTCGCGTCGCGCTGCACCCCGCCGACCTGCTCGACCCGCGGTCGGCGCTGCCCGGGGGCGCGGACGCGTACTGGATGAGCCAGTTCCTCGACTGCTTCGGCGAGGACGAGATCGCGAGCATCCTCGCCCGGACGCGCGACGCGATGGGGCCGGGCAGCCGCCTCTTCGTGCTCGAGACGTTCTGGGATCTGCAGCGCCACGAGGCCGCCCGCTTCTGCGTCGTCGCGACGTCGCTTTACTTCGCGTGCATGGCGAACGGCAACAGCCGCATGTATCACTCGCGCGACCTGCGGGCGCTCGTCGAGAGCGTCGGGATGTCCGTCGCGGCGGTGCGCTCCGGGCTCGGCGTGGCGCACACCCTGCTCCGCATCGGGCGCGCGAGCCCGGCGGGTCTCAGAGCCACGTGAACCGGCGGTTGTCGAGGAGCAGCTCGTACCCGAACCACTCGTTGACGAGCCGCGCGGTCCGGGGCGCGCACCGATCCCGCGCGCACCCCGGGCCGAACTCGACACGTACGAGCCCGCGACGGTCCTGGCGCGCGAAGCGGCGCTCGCGGAGCTGGGCCCCCCGCCAGACCTCGGTGACGTCCTCGTCGTCGATGCGGCCGTGAGCCTCGCCGTCCTCGGCGGGGACCGGCAAGCGCTTGAAGAAGACGCGGTGCACGTCGACGATCACGTCTCGCGGGGGGAACGGGGGCCTCGGCCCGAGGCGCTGGGTGAGCGCCGCGTCGTCGCCGACCTGCCGGATGACGAAGGCCTCGACGTTCATGGGCCCGAGCCCCACGACCAGCAGCTCGGCGCCGCGCTTCTGCATCACCGCGTCGAACTCTCCCTCGCGGCCCCGGAAGCGGGCGACGACGTGCTGCTCGACCACCATGTCCGGCGAGAGCTCGGAAGGAGGGTGCAGGACGCACGGGTAGCGCTCGCCGGGCGCGGGGGAGGCGGGCGGGGAGCACCCGCCGGTCATCGCGGCGAGCGCGAGCGTCGCGACGGCCGCCGCGCGCGTCACGGGGGCGGGACGCGGAAGATCCGGTCCGCCTCCGCGCCGGTGTACCGCCGCTGCACGTCCACGCCCGTGAAGCGCATGGTCGACAGGTCTCCGTTGGCCTCGCGGATGCGGAGCGTGGAGAGGATCAGGCCCTTGCCCTCGAGCTCGATCGTCGCGACGACGTTCCTCGCCGCCGCCGCGACGGGCACCAGCCGGAGCGTCCAGCCGTCGTCGGCGCGGCCCTGCAGCGCGAGCGTGAACGCCCTCTCGAGCGCCTCGCGGTCGGCCCCCAGGAGGAGCGTGAACGCCCGCGCGAACGCGGCGACCGAGGGGGAGGCGTCGAGGTCGACGCGGCGCACCGTCCGGCCGTCCCAGAGCACGAGCTGCCGGTCGGTCACCAGGGTGCTCTGGCGCGTCGGGCTCGTCGTGTGGACGACGACGCCGCGCCCCCGGAGGAAATGGATCGTGCCCTCGGAGTGCAGCGGCGTCACGAGCAGCGAGAGCTGCTTGTCCTCGGCGAAGCGGGCCTGCAGACCGGGCATCGCCGCGAACCGTGCGAACAGCGCGTCGAGCTCGCCCGCCGGGGCGGGCGCGGAGGTGGCCGTCCCCTCGGCCCGCGCGCTCGCCGGGGCCGCCAGGCCCAGAAGGCCGAGCGCGAGCGCCGCACCGAGGCGCGTCATCCCGCCTCCGCGGTCCCCTCGGCGGGGTCGCCCGCCAGCATCCCCGCGAGGATGTCGACGACGTCGCCCACGGTCCGCATGTCGCGGAACCGCTCCGGATCGAGCCTCCTGCCCGTGGCCGCCTCGATCCGCACCGCGAGCTCGATCGCGTCGATGCTGTCGAGGTCGAGGTCCTCGACGACGCGCGTCTCGAGCTGGATGCGCGAGGGCTCGATCTCGAACAGCTCGCTCATCGTGGTCCGCACCTGGTCCAGGATCTCCTCGCGGGGGGCCATCTCAGAGGCCTCCGCCGCGCGCCGCGATGAGGGCGGACAGGGCCCGCACCGAGCGGAAGGCCGCGCGCGTGTCGCCGTCGTCCGAGGTGAGCTTCACGTGGAACGTCCGATCGACGGCCGCCGCGAGCTCGAGCGCGTCGATGCTGTCGAGACCGAGCCCGCCGCCGAACAGCGGGGCCTCGGCGTCGATGTCGTCCGGGCGCACGTCGTCGAGCTCCAGGGCGGTCACGATCAGTTCTTTGACGCGGGACTCAAGCTCTTGATTCATGCACCAATTCCGAGCCACGAGCGGTAGCGCTCCTCGACGAGCCGGCGCATCTGACGGCTGTTGCGCCCGCATTCCGCGGGATCGATGGCCGCCCCGACCTCGATTGTCAAGCGCGCGCATTCGTCGGGCTGGTTCCAGAAGCGCTGGCCCCGCCGCAGCGCGCTCGGATCGCACCGAAGGACGAGCGGCACGACCGGGGCGCCCGCGCGGCACGCGATCTCGAAGGCGCCGCGCTGGAACCGGTGCAGGTGCCCCTCGGGCGATCGCGTCCCCTCGGGGAAGACGAGGACGTGGAAGCCGCTCCCGAGTCGCTGCACGGCCTCGTCGACGGCCGCCCCGCGCTCGGCCAGGGTCGAGCCGGCCGAGATGAACCCGCACAGGCGCAGGAGGCGGCCGACGAAGCGGTTCGACAGGTAGAGATCCTTGGCCAGCACGCACACGCCCGCGGGCAGCGACGAGAGGATCGCCGTCACGTCCACGAGCGTCGTGTGGTTGGCGACCAGGACGGCCGGGCGCCCCCCGAGCGAGGTCGGCAGGCTCCCCACCCGGCGCGCGTCCACGAGCCGCAGGGCGCGCATGTAGCCATGGAACAGGCGGAAGCTCGCGGCGACGACGCCCTGGCAGCCGCGGCGCCGCGCCGCCTCCCCGCGCGCCATCGCGGCGGTGGCCGGCAGCACGAGCCAGGCCAGGAGGACGGCCCCCACCCAGAAGCCCGCGAACGCGCTCGCCACCAGGACGGTGCGCAGCGCGCGGTACAGCCTCCACACGGGACCCGGCAGCGCGCCCCGCAGCGAGTAGAGCGGCGTCGGCCCGGCCCGGACCTCAGTCACGGGGAGCCCGGAACACCAGGCTCGTGTTCAGGCCGCCGAACGCGAACTTGTTGCTCATGAAGACGTCGAAGCGCGCCTCGCGCAGGCCCCCCATGACGTAGTCGAGGTCCGCGCACGCAGGGTCGGGGTGCTCGAGGTTGCGCGTGGGCACGACGTAGCCGCCGTGCATCATCCGGACGCTCGCGATCGCCTCGAGCGCGCCGCAGGCGCCGAGCGTGTGCCCGAGGTGTCCCTTGAGCGAGCTCACGGGCACCTGCGCGCCGAACAGCGCGCGCGTCGCCTGGCTCTCGGCCACGTCGCCCACGCTCGTGCCGGTCGCGTGGGCGTTCACGTACCCGACGTCCGAGGGCGCGAGGCGCGCGTCCGCGAGCGCCAGCTCCATGGCCGAGCGCATGCCGTCCCTGGACGGGTTGGTGATGTGCGTGCCGTCGCAGCTCGTCCCGAAGCCGAGGATCTCGGCGTGGATCGTCTTGCCGAGGGCGCGGGCCCGCTCGTACTCCTCGAGGACCAGCGTCCCGGCGCCCTCGCCGACCACCAGGCCGTCGCGGTCGCGATCGAAGGGGCGAGGCGAGCGGTCGGGCGCGTCGTTGTAGCGGCTGCTGGCCGCGTGCATCACGTCGAAGATCGCGGCGTGCGAGAAGTGGAGCTCCTCGGCGCCGCCGCAGATCATGACGTCCATCGCGCCGCTCCGGACGGTCTCGAACGCCTGCCCGATCGCCAGGCTGCTGCTCACGCACGCCGCGCAGGTGGGGATGGTCCGGCCGCGGATGCCGAAGTGCAGGGCGAGGTTCGCGGCCGTCGTGTGGCTCATGAACTTGAGGTACGTGGTGCCGCTCAGCCCGAGCAGGCCGCGCTGCTCGACGAGCGTCTTGATCCACTGCTCGCTCGCCGACGACGAGCCGTGCGTGCTGCCGTGCGCGAGGCCCACCCGCCCGCTCGAGACCTCCTCGGGCGACAGGCGCGCGTCGTCGATCGCGTGCTGCGAGGCGACGGTCGACAGGAGCGCGACGCGGCCCATGGTCCGGCTCACCTTGCGCGGCAGCTGCGCGACCTCCGGCGCCTCGGCCGGGCCCGCGAGGCGCGTGAGCATCGCCGCGACGGCGCCCCAGTCGTCCATGCGGCGGATCCCCGTGCGCCCCTCGCGCAGGCCCGCCTCGAGCGCGCCGACGCCCGTGCCGAGCGGCGAGATGACCCCCATCCCCGTGACGACGACCCTGCGCCTCACCCCAGGCCTCCCGAGACGCCGAGCGCCTGCCCGGTCACGTACGCGGCGCGGTCGCTCGCGAGGAACGCCACGAGCTCGGCGACCTCCTCGGGCGTGCCCAGGCGCCGCGCCGGCACCAGCTTGAGCAGCTCGTCGACCGGCGCCCCCTCGAGCATCTCGGTGTCGACCAGGCCGGGCGCCACGGCGTTGACCGTGACGTTGCGCCTCGCGACCTCCAGCGAGAGCGCCTTCGTCGCGCCGATGAGGCCCGCCTTGGCGGCCGCGTAGTTGACCTGCCCGCGGTTGCCCGTCACGCCCGAGATGCTCGAGATGTTGACGATGCGCCCCCAGCGCCGGGTCACCATCGGCATGACGAGCGGCTGCGTCACGTTGAAGAACCCGTCGAGCGTCGCGGAGAGCACGCTCGTCCACGCCTCGCGCTTCATCGCCGGGAACGGCGCGTCGCGCACGACGCCGGCGTTGTTCACGAGGACGTCGATCGGGCCCTCGGCCAGCAGCTCGTCGAGCGCCGCGCGCGTCGCCGTCGCGTCGGTCACGTCGAACGGCTTGACGGTCACGCGCCGCCCGGTAACGCGAAGGTCGGCCGCGAGCGCCTCGGCGCGCTCGACCTGCGACCGGCAGTTGATCACGACGTCGAGGCCGTCGCGCGCCAGGCAGCGCGCAATGGCCGCCCCGATGCCGCGGCTGGCTCCCGTGACCAGGGCGCGGCGCGGGGCGGAGAGGGAGGAGGACGACGGCACGGCGGCTCCGGAGGCGGACGCGAAGGGCGCAGTAGCCTAGACGGGCGGCGCTCCGCTCGCCACCGGTCAGAGCAACGAGACGTCAATCGTCAGGTCGTCCCGCCCGAACAGCGGCCCGGCCCCGATCGTCGCCTCCTCGCGCGCCTCGAGCGCCGCGGCGAGGTGCAGGGCGGGGGCGATCGGCGAGGCGCGCAGCGTCGGGAAGCCGGGCGGCGGGGGGGCGGTCGCCGTCGCGCGGCCGAGCGCGAGGGCCGGGGTCCCGGCGCGTGGCGCGTCCAGCACGAAGGCGCA
>JAJYCT010000243.1 GCA_021778125.1 Myxococcales bacterium | reverse complement strand
GCTCGGCGCCGCCGGCGGTGACGAGCCCCGAGCGCCGGATTCACGGACCGCCGCCGACGTGGTTCTCCGCCTCCCTGAACCGTCCGCTGAGTTGTTCGGAGCGGCGTGACCTGCTCCGTCGTCGAAGACCTCGCCACGGTTCTGGGCCGCTCGCTCACCATTGCCATCCAGGACGAACAGCTCGGCACCGGACATGCGGCGGCCTGTGGTCTCGCGGCCCTCCCCGACGCCGGCGCGTACGAAGGCCCATGGATCGGCGCCACGGTGATGCAGGCGCCCATCTTCAGCGAGATGGAATTCCCCTCCGACAAGAGGGAGACGCGGAGCCTCCGCCTCGGGAGCCTGCGCTACGGCGAGAGGGCGCCGGTCATCCCCGAGCCCCACAAGAAGGCCAACTGCACCGAGGGCTGGTACGAGCTGCTCGCGGGCGGCTTCGTGTGCGGCAAGTACGCCACGCTCGACATGGACCACCCGCGCTTCAGGCTCGTCAAGGCGCCAGACCTCGGGGGCCCGTTGCCGTACACGTACGGCGTCAACGTCGCCAACGGCACGCCGCTCTACCGGCAGGTCCCGTCGCGCGAGGAGCGCGTGAAGATCGAGCCGTGGCTGTCGCGCCCGCGCAAGGCCAAGACCGACGACGACAACCCGTACGCGCCCGCGAGCACGCAGGGCGCGCCCGACGGCGGCGCCGACCCCTCCGCCATCGGCGAGGGCGCCGGCGACAAGCCCGACGTCCCCTGGTGGCAGAAGGACGCCCCCGACGGCGGCCCGCCCCCGGTGACGCTCGAGGACCTGCAGGAGGACGACGGCCCGGTGGCGCGCCGCATGGTCAAGGGCTTCTACCTGTCGCTCGACCACCAGTTCAGCGCGAGCGGCGCGACGTGGTGGAAGACGATGAGTGGCCTGGTGGCGCCGGCCGATCGCATCTACGTCGCCAAGCCCGTCACTGACTTCCACGGCCTGTGGCTCGGCAAGGACGGCGCGTCCTTCGCGACTAAGGACGATCCGTCGCGCCGCATCGACAAGCTGCCCGTCGGGTTCGTCCTCAACGGCCGCGCCCGCAAGTGGTCGCTCGACGCGGACCGCAAGCACGCCAGCCAGGCCGAGGGGGTCATCGATCGCTTCGAGGCCGTCGGCCTCACCGGGACGGGTGCGACGGTCTCCGGCACCGAGTACTGGGAGACCGACGAGGGCTGGTGGCTCCGCGCCATCGACGGGACCAAGACCGAGCCCGGGCCGCCGCCCGACAGGCTCGGCGACCACGACAAGTGGATCGACGTCAACCAGCGGCGGCAGACGCTCGTCGCCTTCGAGGGCACGACGCCCGTCTACGTGACGCTCTTCTCCAGCGGCCGCAACGAGCACGAGACGCCCGTCGGCAGCTTCCGCATCCGCGAGAAGCACATCGCGTCGACGATGGACGGCGACGCCGACACGGCGGCCGACGGGCCGTACTCGATCGAGGACGTGCCGTACATCGAGTACTTCAACGGCGGCTACGCGCTGCACGGCGCCTTCTGGCACGCCGAGTTCGGGCGCGTGAAGAGCCACGGCTGCGTCAACCTGGCGCCGTGGGACGCCAAGGCCGTCTTCAACTGGACCGATCCGCAGCTGCCCGAGGGATGGCACTCGGTGATGGCGACCAAGGAGCACCCGGGCACGCGCGTCGTCGTGCACGAGCGCGGTCCTGGGACCTGCCGGGGGCCCAAGCTCGACGTCTGCCACTGAGAGGCGCCTACCTCCCCCGCCCCGCGGCCGCTTGACGGGAGCTGGGCGCTCCGGCAGACACACTCCGGCACCGCACGTCCATGGAAGACCAGCTCACCGCCCACCTCGACCGCGGCTGGGACCTCGCCCACAAGGGCGACGGCGCCGGGGCGACGGCGTGCGCCCGCCGCGCGCTCGAGCTCGACCCGCAGTCGCCCGAGGTGCACAACCTCATGGGCTACGCCGCCGCGCTCGCGGGCGAAGCCGAGGACGCGCTCGAGCACTACCGCCAGGCGATCGCGCTCGACGAGACGTACTTCGAGGCGATGCTCAACGCCTCCGAGTTGCTCATCGCGCCGCTGGCCGACTGGGACGGCGCCCTCGCGCAGATCGACGAGGCGATGGACTACGCGGAGTCGAACGAGGAGATCGCCGACTGCATCCTTCTCAAGGTCGACGCGCTGATCGCGAAGGGTGACGCCGAGGAGGCCAAGAGAGCGATGAAGCTGCTGCCCGAAGGTCCCTTCGACGCGCCCGCGTACCTGTTCCTGGTCGGGCGGGCCTGGTACGAGCTCGGCGAGGTCGAGAAGGCCGCCCCGCTCATCGAGCAGGCGACGCGCGCCGATCCGGGCAACGCCGACGCGCACTACTACCTGGGCCTCGTCCGCGACGAGCAAGGCGACGCGCGGGCCGCCACCGAGGCGCTGCTCCGGTCGCGGGCGCTCGACGCCGCGCGTCCGGCGCCGCCCTGGACGCCCAGCCCCGAGACGTTCGCCGGCCTGGTGCGTGCGGCGATCGAGAAGCTCGATCTGGTCCTCGGGCGCCACGTGCGCGAGGCCGACGTGTACGTGGTCGACCTGCCGGGGGCCGAGCTCGTCGTCGACGGCGTCGATCCGCGGGCGTCGCTCGTGCTCGACACGCCGCCGGTCCCCGACGGCGCCCCGCCGCGCGTGCGCGTGTTCGTCTACCAGCGCAACGTCGAGCGGGCGGCCGGGTCGCTCGAGGGCGTCGAGGCGGAGCTCGGCGCGGCGCTTGAGCGCGAGGTGACCGCGGTGTTCCTCGACGGGCAGGTGCCCGACAAGAGTCAGCTGAACTGAGGGGTCGAGGTCGCGAAAACGGGCCCCGGGAGTGCGCCGCCCGCGAACGAGCGGCGCTCCTCGGTTCCCTCGGCGTCACGCCTTCGAGGAGGTGCTCGAAGAGGTCGACGCCTGCTGCTCGGCCGTCATCGGCCTGCGAGCTTCTTCCGTCGGCTTCGCGCGGACCGACGGGCGTCGAGCTCGACCTCGACCGCTACCCGCCCCGCCCGCCGCCGCATACACCACCGGCCCCGCCGCCATCACGATCGCGCCGAACCCCAGCGCATTCACCCCCGCGATCCGCTCCCCGAGGCTCCGGCTCAGCGCCGCCGTCCACAGCGCGGCGCACGCGACCACAGCCGCCCACGACGACCGCGACCGCCAGCGGCGCGCCCCCGAAGCTCCGCGCGACGTCGACCCACGAGCCCGTGTCCCACGACGACGGATCGACGCCCGCGAAGCGCATCGCCGCGAGCGGCACGACGTACGAGAGCACCACGACGCCCGCGGCCAAAAGGACGCCCAGCGGGTAGGTGCGCTGCGGGCGCGACACCTCGCTGGCGACCGTCGAGACGTTGTCCCAGCCCATCGTGTTCCACATCGCCAGCAGCACCGCCCCGGAGAGAACGGGCGCCACGCGCAGCGCGGCGGGCCCGAGCGGCGGATCGCCGGCGCGCATGGCGAGCACCGTCAGGATCGCGAACGGCGCGAGCAGCACCAGCGCCATCGCCTCGGACCCGCGCCCCACGGCGCGCGCGCCGCGCAGGTTGTACGCCGCGCCGGCCGCGACGACGGCGGCGCCGACGAGCGTGGCGTGCGCGCCGAGCCCGGGCACGAGGCGCCCGAGGTACAGCGCGAAGAGCGTCGGGTAGATGGCCATGTCGAAGACGCTCGCCGCGAGCGAGAGCCACGCCTCCTGGAAGCCCAGAACGGGCCGAGCGCGCGGCGCACCCACGCGACTCGCGCGTGGGATGTAGCACGCGCGCGCCGACCTCCGTGCACGTCACGTCAGTGCCAGTTGCCGAGCGCGATCCCCGCGTTCTGGTAGCGGGGCGCGAGGTCGACGAACAGGCCGATCTTCCAGTCGGCGTCGGGCAGCAGCCCCCAGAACGTCAGCGGGAGCAGGTGCACGTCCCCGCCGAAGGTGACGTGCTGGCGCGGCGAGCTGCCCTCGTAGCGCGACGGCTCGAGGTACGTACCGCCGCGCAGGATCAGGCGGTCCTCGAGCGGCTCGGCCTCGAACCCCAGGCGCGGCGTGAACGTCGCGTTCTGGCCGACGCGCTCGATGCGCTGGTCGAGGAAGCCCTCGACCGAGATCGCGTTCGGGCTGGGCGCCGCGACCAGCACGCTGGCGAGCACGAGGATCTTGTCGCGCGGCCAGTTGCGGTAGCGCGCCTTGCGCACGGCGCGCAGCCGGTCGCGCTCCTCGTCGAGGTGCTCGTCCTCGAGGGACTGCAGGGCGCGCGCCTCGGCGTCGAGCGCGCGGCGGCGCCGGTCGCGCTCGGGCCCGTCGGGGAGCGTCGCGAGCTCGGTCGCCGCTCGCAGCGCGCGCTTGTCGCGGTCGCGAGAGATCTCGGCGCGCAGCTCGGCCTCCTGGTCGTGCGGATCCTCCCACCCGGGGTTGAGCGGGCGCGGTCCGAGCTGCAGCGCCACGCCCGCCTCGATCTCCCACGGCTGCACGACCTGATCGGGCAGCACGAAGGGGCCCACGCTGCGCACGCCGCCGGCGTTCGAGACGTTCTGGCTCCCGAAGATGCCGCCGCTGACGGGCGCGCGCGCCGTGGCGCCCACCCGGAAGCGACGGCCCGTGGGCATCAGGAGCACGCCGGCCTCGGGCGCGGCCCCGGTCATCGTGAGCAGCGTACCGCCACCGTTCTGGAGGATCTGCATCGTGATGATGCGCGCGCCACCGCCGACCACCAGCTGCCCGTCCAGCAGCGCGTACGCCCCGAGCACCTTCCAGCGCCCGAGCTGCATCGTGAGGGACGCGGGGCCGCCTCCGCTCAGCTGGAACTGCTGCAGGTCCCCGGTGGCGGCGAAGCCGAACCTGCCAAACTGCACGGTCCCGCCCAGGGTCAGATCGGTGAAGTCGCCCGATCTCGCGTGCCCGGCGGGCAGGCTGGCGTTGTCGCCGTGATTGTCAAAGTCGCTCTGCGTGAAGGCGCCGGGAAACGCGATCCCGACGCCGACGTCATAGTCGAACCAGCTCGTGCTGTACGCGTCGCGCACGGCGGGCGCGGCCGAGTTCACCGCCGAGCCCTCCGTGTCCTCGGCGAGCGCGACGTAGGCGCCGCCAACGCCCATGACGTGCACCGGGGCGAGCAGCGGGCCCTGGAAGATCTCGAGGCCGTAGTGGTTGCTCGTGACGGCGGGCGGCAGACTCTGGGCCGCGCCCGCGCGGCCGAACGTCAGGACCGCTGCCCCAGCAAGAAACGCACGAGCGGCTCGGCGTCGACCTTGGCGGTCGAGACCAGGGCCTCGAGCAGGCGCCTGCCGAGGCGCGCGAGCTCGAGCAGCTGCGAGATGCGCTCGTGCTGCAGCTCCGCCCGCGCCCTCGCCGCCGGGTCGGTCGACGTCTTGCGGATCCGGTCGAGCTGCCGGAGGGCCTCCTCGAAGGCGTCGATGGCCGCGATGATCTCGCTCTTCTCCCGCTCGTTGAAGACGCGGCTGATCATGCGCCAAAGCTGCACCTCGGCCGTGTAGAAGTCCTTGCGCTCTCCCTGGATCCAGACCTTGCGTACCACACCCCACCGGGCCAGCTCCGTGAGCGTCATGCTCACCGCGCCGCTCGAGA
The DNA here is from genome assembly GCA_021778125.1 of Myxococcales bacterium. Classification (GTDB taxonomy): domain Bacteria; phylum Myxococcota_A; class Polyangia; order Polyangiales; family Polyangiaceae; genus Palsa-1150. The sequence goes on along the minus strand of JAJYCT010000243.1, from coordinate 3,111 downwards.
GCTGCAGGGCCTGCCGCAGGTCCTCGGCGCTCAGCGGCTCGGGCGAGAGATAGAGCACGGTCCATACGCGCCCCATGTTGCGCTTGAAGCCCCAGAACTCCATGAGGCGCCCGACGATGTCGCTGACGGCGGCCTCCGAGGGCCACAGGGTCCGCTGCTTCTCGCGCTTGGCCACGCCGCGCCGAGGTTAGCGCACGCGGGCCGCCAGCTCGCTGGCGATCGACGCGAGCAGGTCGCGGGGGATGCCGGCGGGCACCGCGCCCAGAGCGGCGACGGCGCGCTCGGTCTCGGACCGGGCGAGCGCGCGGATGCCGTCGCACACGCCCGCGGCGAGGACCTCCTCGGCGACGCGCGCCGCGGCCCGGGAGTCACCGGCGCGCACCGCCTCGACCTGGGCCAGCAGCCCGGGGCGCAGCGCGATCGCGCGAAGCAGCGGCAGCGTCAGCTTGCCCTCGGACAGGTCGCCGAGCAGCGCCTTGCCCGTCGCGCTCGGATCGCCGGCGTAGTCGAGCACGTCGTCGACAAGCTGGAACGCCATGCCGACCCCGGCGCCGAACGCCCCGAGGCCCTCGACGGCCTCGGCGGAGGCCCCCGCGATCGCCCCGCCCGCGCGCGCCGCCCACGCGAAGAGCGACGCGGTCTTGCCCTCGACCACGCGGAAGTAGACCTCCTCGCTCGGATCGAGGCGCGCGCGCCCGCGCAGCTGCACGATCTCGCCGTCGACCAGGCGGCGCAGCGTGGCGAAGAGGTCCAACAGCACGCCCCGCGGGGCGACAGCGGCCGTGCGCTCGAGGGCGTGCGTGAGCAGGAGATCGCCCGCCAGGACGCTGACGGCGTTGCCCCAGATGCGACGCGACGTGGGGCGCCCGCGCCGGTCCTGCCCATCGTCGATGACGTCGTCGTGCAGCAGCGTCGCCAGGTGCACGAGCTCCGCCGCCACGGCGAGATCGCGCGCGGGCGCGGGGACCGGCCCGAAGCAGGCCGCCGCGAGGAGCACGGTCAGCGGCCGCACGCGCTTGCCGCCTGCCTCGAGCAGGTGCGTGGCCGCGTCGGTGCCCGGCGCGCACCCCGCCCGCGTCTGGCGCGCCAGCTCCGCATCGACGACCGCGAGGTCGTCGCCGAGCAGGGCCTGCACCTCCCGCACGCGGGCCTGGGCACGCTCTCCGGCGCGCTCGGCGGTGGCGGTCTCGCGCAGCAGCGCGGCGACCGTGGTGACGTGGGTCGTGTCGTTCAAAATGATTTGAAACCTTCTAGGGGAGCCCGGGCCACGGTCAAGCCCCTTTCGGGCGGGCATATGCGGGGCCCGCGCGCGATTGACACGGCGAGCCGGGGCGTCCATGTCACTGGGGCCCATGCCGGACGCCTTCCCCGTCGATCCCTCCGTCGCCCGGGCGCGCCTCCGGGGCAAGCGAGCGGCTCTCTTGTTCATCCTCGCGCTGGCCGTGTTCATCATCGCCTCGGCCGTGCTCGAGATCGCCCCGGCGGTGTTCGGCGTCCGCATCCGCCCGGTCTCCGACCGCACGTGCGCGCAGGGCGTGCAGGCGCTGGCACGGGCCCTCGACCGGGCGCGGCCCTCCGCCGGGGGTCCGACGTTCGCGGGCGCGCTCGAGCTCGAGTGGCGCGACGCCGACGCCACGTTCGCGGCGTGCGCCCGCACGTCCGAGGGGCTCGACGCCTGGGCCTCCCTGCTGCGCCTGCGCGAGGCCGAGCAGCAGCTCGCCGGCGGGCCGGACGGCGACCTCGCCGCGCTGCGGCGCGACGTCGGCGCGCACCTGCCTGCCGACTTGCGCTAGACAGGCATCCCGATGACCGAGCCCGCCGCGCCTCCTGCGGAGACCCACGCGACCCCGACGTTCGACGTACTCCCGCTGGGGCCGGACGTGCGGCGCGCGATCGACGCGATGGGCTACAAGCACCCCACGCCGGTCCAGACCGCCGTCTACGAGGCGGCGGCCGAGGGACGCAGCCTGGTGGTCCAGGCGCGCACCGGCACCGGCAAGACGGCCGGCTTCGGGCTGCCGCTCATCGACCGGGTGATCCGGCCTTCCCTCAAGGCCGTGCAGGGCCTCATCCTCTGTCCGACTCGCGAGCTGGCGCTCCAGGTCTCGCGCGAGCTCACGCAGATCGCCCAGTTCCGCGGGACGCAGATCGTCGCCATCTACGGCGGCGCGTCGATGGGGCAGCAGGTCGACGCCCTGAAGGCGGGCGCCCAGCTCGTCGTCGGGACGCCCGGGCGCGTGCTCGACCACCTGCGCCAGAAGACGCTCGACCCGAGCCACGTCCGCGTCCTGGTCCTCGACGAGGCCGACGAGATGCTCTCGATGGGCTTCGCGCGCGAGCTCAACGCGATCCTCGAGACGCTGCCCAAGTCGCGCCAGGGCCTGTTCTTCAGCGCCACGTTGCCGGCCGACATCCAGCGCCTCGCAAACACGCACCTGCGCGACGCCGAGCTCGTGACGCTGTCGAGCGATCAGGTCGGGGCGCTCGAGATCTCGCACTACGTCTACGTGCTGCGCACGGGCGACAAGCTCTCGCAGCTCGTGCGCGTGCTCGAGGTCGAGGACCCCGAGAGCGCGATCCTCTTCTGCAACACACGCGACGAGACGCAGCGCGTGGCCGAGGCGCTCAAGGGCCGCGGCTACGACGCCGACTGGCTCAACGGCGATCTGCCGCAGAGCGATCGCGAGCGCGTGATGAGCGCGACGCGCGAGGGGCGCCTGCGGTTCCTCGTGGCGACCGACGTGGCGGCGCGCGGGATCGACATTTCGCACCTGACGCACGTCGTCAACGTCGACTTCCCCGACAGCGCCGAGCAGTACGTGCACCGCACGGGCCGCACCGGGCGCGCCGGCCGCACGGGGACGGCGATATCGATCGTCGGCCCCAAGGACATCGGCAACCTCTACCTGCTCCGGCTGACCTACAAGATCCGGCCGATCGAGAAGCAGATGCCGAGCGCCGGCGAGCTCAAGACGCGCGCCGAGATGGACCTCGTGCAGCTCTTCGTCGAGGCGTTTGCGTCGCGGCCCATCCACCCCGACGACCTCGCGCTGGCGCGGCGGGTGCTCACGCACGACGACGCCGAGCGCATCGTCGCGGGCCTTCTGCGCG
>JAJYCT010000011.1 GCA_021778125.1 Myxococcales bacterium | reverse complement strand
GCCGCGGGGCCCGCGCCCGGCCCGCAGGGGCCGGCGCACGACGTCGTCGTCGACGAGGCCGCGCTCGGCGCGATCGTGAGCGCGGCGCGCGCGGCGGGCCGCGTGGGCCTCGCGATCGAGACGACCGCGGGCGACGCGATGCGCGCGACGCTCGTGGGGCTGTCGCTGTCGACGGCGGCGGGCCGCGGTCACTACGTGCCGCTCGCGCACCGCTACCTCGGCGCTCCCGCCCAGCTCCCGTGGGAGCGCGTGCGCGCGCTCGTCGGCCCGCTGCTGGCCGATGCACGCGTCGTCACGATCGGCCACGACGTCAAGCACGCGTCCATCGTGCTGCAGCGCGCCGGGGCGCCCGTCGAGGGGCCGCGCTTCGACACGCACGTCGCGGCCTACCTGCTCGATCCCGAGTCGCCCAACGCGCTCGCCAACCTCGCGCGGCGCGAGCTCGATCGGACGCTCGCGCGCCCCGAGGACTCGCCCCGGGCGCGCGGGCCCGTGACGCCGTTCGACCAGCTCGACGTCGAGCAGGCCGGCGCGTTCTCGGCGCCCGTCGCGGCCGTCGCCTTCGACCTCGCGGCGCGCTTCGAGCCGCGCCTCGCCGCCGAGGGGCTCGACCGCCTGATGCGCGAGGTCGAGATGCCCCTGTCGCGCGTGCTCGCCGCGCTCGAGATGCGCGGCGTGCTCTGCGACGTCGGCGCGCTCGAGCGCGTGGGGCGCGAGGTGGAGGGGAAGCTCAAGGCCCTCGAGGCCGAGTGCAAGGCGCTCGCGGGGCGCGACTTCCAGCTGCGCTCGCGCGACCAGCTCGAGGCCATCCTCTTCGACGAGCTGCACCTGCCCGTGGTCAAGCGCACGCCCAAGGGCGGACGGTCGACCGACGCGGACGTGCTCGAGGCGCTCGCCGACAAGCACGCGCTGCCGCGCGCGATCCTCGCGTACCGCGAGCTCGACAAGCTCAAGGGCACGTACATCGACGCGCTGCCCCGGTACGTCAACCCCGAGACGGGGCGCATCCACACGCGCTTCGACCAGGCCGTCGCGGCGACCGGGCGCCTGGCGTCGAGCGATCCCAACCTGCAGAACATCCCCATCCGCTCCGAGGTCGGCCGGTCGATCCGCGCCGCCTTCGTCGCGCCGCCGGGGCACGTCATCCTGAGCGCCGACTACTCGCAGATCGAGCTGCGCGTGCTCGCGCACCTCGCCGGGGACCCGGAGCTCGTCGACGCGTTCTCGCGCGGCGCCGACGTCCACGCGCGCACCGCATCGCTCATCCTGGAGAAGCCCGAGGCCGACGTGACGGCCGACGAGCGCCGCGCCGCCAAGACGATCAACTTCGGCGTCATCTACGGCATGGGCGACAGCGCGCTCGCCAAGCAGCTCGGCATTCCGCGCGAGGAGGCAGCGCGCTTCATCGCCGCGTACTTCGCGCGCTACGCAGGCGTCGCGCGCTTCATGGATCGCACCGTCGAGGCGGCGCGCGCGGGCGAGGCCGTGCGCACGCTGCTCGGGCGCCGGCGCTTCCTGCCCAACCTGCACTCGGCCAACCGGGGCCTGCGCTTCGAGGCCGAGCGCGTCGCGCGCAACACGCCGATCCAGGGCGCCGCCGCCGACCTGCTCAAGCTCGCGATGGTGCGCCTGGGCGAGGGCGAGGTGCGCGGGGCGCGCATGGTGCTCACGGTGCACGACGAGCTTGTGTTCGAGGTGCCCGAGGGGCGGGCGCAGGAGGCGGGGAGGGCGATCCGCGAGGCCATGGAGGGCGTCTGGAAGCTCGCCGTGCCGCTCGTGGTGGACGTGGGGACGGGGAAGAGCTGGGCCGAGGCGCACTGAGAGTCGAGGTCGCGGGCGCGGTCGAGCGGGGCGCGCGGGCCCGCCCTATGCTCGGGCGTCGCATGCCCCTCTACGAGCTCAACGGGGTCGCCCCCACCCTGGGACGCGACGTCTTCGTCGCCGACAGCGCCACCGTCATCGGCGACGTCCACCTCGGCGACGAGGCGGCCGTCTGGTTCGGCGCCGTCGTGCGCGGCGACTACTACCCGATCCGCCTCGGCGCCCGCACCAACGTGCAGGACAACGCCGTCATCCACATCTACGCGGGCAAGGCCGCCGCGACGATCGGCGACGACGTGACGATCGGCCACTCGGCGGTCGTCCACGGCTGCACGCTCGGCTCGCGCGTGCTCGTCGGCATCGGCGCCATCGTCCTCGACGGCGCGGTGGTCGGCGACGACACGCTCATCGCGGCCGGCTCGCTCGTGACGCCGCGCACGGTCATCGCGCCCGGCAGCTTCGTGATGGGCCGCCCGGCGCGCGTCGTGCGGCCCGCGAGCGACAAGGATCGCGAGGCGATCGCCGACGGCGCGAGGCTGTACGTGGAGTACGCGCGCGACTTCCGGACCCGGTGCCGGCGGGTGGGGTGACGCCGACGCCGACCCGCTACGGCCCGTCGACGACGCGCACCTGCACCCGCGCGACGCCCTGCTTCACCAGATCGATCCGCTCCGCCGCAGCCCGGGCCAGGTCGATGATCCGGTCCGCGTGGCCGAACGGACCCCGGTCGTTGATCCGCACGCGCACCGTCTTGCCCGTGTCCACGCGCGTCACCTCCACCCACGTCCCGAGCGGCAGCGTGCGGTGGGCGGCGGTCATCCGGCGCGGATCGAAGCGCTCTCCGCTCGCGGTCTTGTGGCCCGCCAGCGCGCCGCCGTACCAGGTCGCGTAGCCCTCCTGCACCTCCGCGCGCGGCGCCGGGGCCTCGAGCGTGCCCTCGAACGACGTCGCGGGCGCGCGCGGTCCGGGGCCCTCCGCCCGGTGGGCGCACGCGCCGAGCGCCGGCGGCGCCAGCAGCGCGAGCAGCGCGAGGGGGGCCGGGCGCTTCGGCATCCCCCCCAGACTACCCTGATGCTAGCTTCGGAGCCCCATGGCTCGCCGCGGACTGCTCGCCGGCCTCGCCGTGTCCGCGGCGGCCGCCCTGTCGTCGGGCTGCAGCGCGGCGTCGACCGCCGTCGTCCCGCAGCTTGCGGGCGCCTACCAGGCGTGGGTCGTCGAGGGCGCCAACGGCTGCCAGATCCAGGGGCTCGCCGAGGGCGCGGCGACCTCCGGCGTGCCCGTGACGGTGACGCAAGATTCGCAGACGCCGCAGAACGCGACGCTGACGATGGGCGGGGCGCCGGGCGCCCTGCTCGCCTCGCTGGTCGGCACCGACGCGCTCACCGGGACGCTCGGGTACCTGCAGCCGGGCGTGATGACCGCCACGCTCGTGCCCGCGGCCATCGACGCGAGCGTGCCGACGGTCACGAGCGGCGCGTGCTCGTACACGGTGTCGGCGGCGCTGAACGCGACGTTCGCCGGCGACACGGTGCAGGGGACGCTCATCTACTCGTTCTCGCCGAGCGCCGGGTCGTCCTGCCCGCTGACGTCGTGCCAGTCGGTGCTCGCGGTGGCCGGCGTGCTGGCGCCGGGGGACCTCTGAGCGGTCCCCGGGCCGCGCCGGGCCTGCCGCTACCCCTTGATCCTCCTGCGCTGCCTCTTGCGCGCGCGGTCCGAGGCCTCGAACGCGCTTCCTCCCCGCACCGGCGCGCCTCCTCTGCGCCCGGAGGAGCCGGGGACGGCCCCGTCCCCGACCGCATCGGCCGCGAAGGAAGCGGGGGCGCCGGCGTCCCCGCGCGCCCGGCCTACTCCGCTGACGGCGCGACGAGCGGAAGCGAACGCCTCGCGCGCGGGCCCGCGGGCGGCAGCGGCCCGGTCGCCCGCCCGAGCAGCGAGTGCCGGTGCGCGCGGACGATCTCCACGTCGACCAGGTGCCCGACCAGAGCCTCGGCGGCTCCCTCGGCCTCGACGTGGACGATCTCGTTTCGGTCGGTGCGCCCCTGCACGCGCGTGGCTGGGCCGTCGCCCTTCTCGCTCTTGCTCGCCCCCTCGACCAGGACGCGCTGGCGCGTGCCGACGAGCGTGGCCAGGTGCGCGGCGCCCTGGGCGTCGACGACCTCGAACAGGCGCGCGAGCCGCTCGCTCTTCTGCGGATCGCTCACGTCGTCGCCCAGGCGCAGCGCGGGCGTCGACGGGCGAGGGGAGTACTTGAAGCCGAAGAGCGCGACGAAGCCCACCTCGCGCACGAGCGACAGCGTCTGCTCGAAGTCGTCGTCGGTCTCGCCGGGGAAGCCCACGATGACGTCGGTCGACAGCGTCATCCCCGGGCGGGCCGCGGCCAGGCGCCGCGCGCGCGCGACGTACTCGGCCCTCGTGTAGCGGCGGATCATGCGGCGCAGCACCCGGTCGCTCCCCGACTGCACCGGCAGGTGAACGTGGCGCGCGAGCACGTCGAGATCGGCGTGGGCCTGCGCGAGCGACGCGGTGGCGTGCCGCGGGTGGGGGCTCGTGTAGCGAAGACGCGCGAGGGCCGGCACGTCGCGCGCGATCGCGCGCAGCAGGTGCGGGAACTGGGTCTCGTCGGGATCGTCGCTCCCGGGCGGTGGCAGCGCGGGATCGCGGAAGCTGTCGACGGTCTGCCCGAGCAGCAGCACCTCGCGCGAGCCAGCGTCGACGAAGCGGCGCACCTCGTCGACGACGTCGCGCGCGGACCGGTAGCGCTCCGGCCCGCGCGTGGTCGGCACGATGCAGAACGAGCAGCGCTCGTCGCAGCCCTTCATCGTCGTCACCAGCGCCACGGGCGGCGCGCGGCCGGGCGCGGGCGCCGCGGTGAGGAAGCGCGGCGCGGCGACGTCGAACACGGTGCGCGCGGTGGGCGGCCCGCCCGCGAGCTGCTCCATGACGAGCGCCGGCAGCTCGGCGATGTTGTCGGGGCCGATCACCAGATCGAGGTGGCGCACGCGCTCGAGCAGCTTCTCGCCCTCCTGCTGCGCCACGCACCCGGCCACGGCCAGCACGAGCTCGGGCCGGGCGCGCTTGAGGGGGGCCAGCTTGCCGACCTCGCTCCGCAGCTTCTGCTCGGCCTTCTCGCGCACGCTGCACGTGTTTAAGACGATGAGATCGGCCTCCTCGGCGGTCGGCACCGGCGTGCCGCCGGCGGCGCGCAGGACGCCGTCCATGCGGTCGGAGTCGTGGACGTTCATCTGGCAGCCGAACGTCTGGACGAGGAAGCGGAAGGCCACGGCGAGGAGCGACCGTATAGCGCGCGGGGGGCGCGGGAGCCACCGGCTGTGCTCGGCCCTGGACCGGGTCGAGGTCGAGGTTCCGCCAGGCCCGCCCCGCCCGAGGGATGCACGCGGTTCCGCCGGGGTGTACGTTCGCCGTAGCCCCCATGAGCGCGTTCGAGCCCCGGTTCAAGACCCTCGCCGACCTCTACGACCACGCCACGACGACGTTCGCCTCGCGCGAGCTCTTCGGAACCAAGAAGAACCGGCGGTGGACCTGGACCACGTACGGCGAGTTCGCCGCGATGGTCGAGAAGGCCCGCGGCGGCCTGGCGGAGCTCGGCGTCGGGCGCGGCGACACCGTGGCCATCGTCTCGAACAACCGCGTCGAGTGGGCGGTGCTCGCGTACGCGTCGTACGGCCTCGGGGCCGCGTTCGTGCCGATGTACGAGGCGCAGAACCCCAAGGAGTGGGAGTTTATCGTCCGCGACTGCGAGGCCAAGCTGCTCATCGTCGCCAACGACGCGTGCCTCGGGAAGGCCCGGGGCCTGCTCGACGCGGCGCCCTCGCTCAAGCACATCGTCCTGCTCGACGGGACGACCAACGGCGACGGCCGCATCACGACGTACGCGTCGCTGCTGGCGAGCGGCAAGAAGGTCGATGCCCTGCGCCCCCGCCCGGAGGACGACGCGACGCTCATCTACACGAGCGGCACGACGGGCAACCCCAAGGGCGTCATCCTCACGCACTCCAACATCGCCTCGAACGTCAGCGCTGCGCACGTCGTTTTCCCGATGGACCGCATCGACCGATCGCTGTCGTTTCTGCCCTGGGCGCACTCGTTCGGGCAGACCGCGGAGCTGCACGCGCTCTTCTCGGTGGGCGCGTCGATGGCCATCTGCGAGGGCGTCGACAGGATCCTCGACAACCTCGCCGAGGTGCAGCCGACGCTGCTCTTCAGCGTCCCGCGCATCTTCAACAAGATCTACACGGCGGTGCAGGCGCAGATCGCCAGCAAGCCCAGGGCCATCCAGGAGGCCGTGAAGGTGGCCCTGCGCGTCACCGCCAAGGAGCGCGCTGGCGAGCGCCTGCGCCTGCACGAGCTGGCCGCCCTCGAGCTGGTCGACAGGGTCGTCTTCGCGAAGGTCCGCGCGCGCTTCGGTGGCCGCCTCAAGTACGCGTTTTCCGGCGGCGCGGCGCTCTCGCGCGAGGTGGCCGAGTTCATCGACTCGCTCGGCATCGTCGTCTACGAGGGCTACGGCCTCACCGAGACGAGCCCCATCGCGACGGCCAACGTTCCGGGCGCGCGCAAGATCGGCAGCGTGGGCCGCCCCATCCCCGGCGTGACCGTCGAGGTCGACGATGCGACCGGCGAGCGCAGGGCCGCGGAGAACGGCAAGCCCGAGCGCCTCGAAGGCGAGCTCGTCGTCCACGGCCACTGCGTGATGAAAGGCTACCTCAAGCGCCCCGAGGAGAACGCGGCGGTCTTCACCGAGGACGGCGGCTTCCGCACCGGTGACATGGGCTTCGTCGATCCGCACGGCTTCGTGTTCATCACCGGGCGCATCAAGGAGCAGTACAAGCTCGAGAACGGCAAGTACGTCGTGCCAACGCCGCTCGAGGAGCAGCTCAAGCTGAGCGCCTTCGTGACCAACGTGATGGTCTACGGCGATAACCGCCCGTACAACGTGGCGCTCGTCGTGGCGAACGAGCCGGCGGTCCGGGCGTGGGCGGCCGAGCACCAGACGCACCTGCCGGGCGAGCCGGAGGCGCTGCTCCGGGACGAGCGCGTCCGCGCGCTCTTCCGCCAGCAGATCGAGCAGTACGCCTCCAAGTTCAAGGGCTTCGAGTCGATCCAGGACTTTGCCCTCGTCGGCGAGGACTTCACGACCGAAAACGGCATGCTGACGCCCAGCCTGAAGCTGAAGCGCCGCAGGGTCCTCGAGGTCTACGGGACGCTGCTCGACGGCCTGTACGCGAAGAAGAAGGCCTCGGCCCGGTCGACCGCCGGGGCCGCCGCGGCCTCGTAAGAGGAGGCCGCTTGTACACTCCCCTGGCCCCCCCCGGGCCGCTCCAGATCAACGTCCCGCCGAAAAAGCTGGCGTTCGGGGGCCTTCTTCGGCCATTCTCCGCGCGTTTTCCGGAGGGAATCTCGATGCGCAAAGCCGGTCTCGGTCTCGCTCTCGTCGCGAGCGCCCAGCTCACGCTCCTTTCCAGCCCCGCGTTCGCGGACACGCCGGCCGCGTCCGACGCGCCGCCGGCCGCTGCGGCGAGCACGCCGTCGACCGCTGCGGCGGGCGCTTCGTCGGCCTCCGCGTCGGGCACCGTCACCACGACGCCCGAGGTCAAGGCGGACACGAAGGACACCGGCTGGATCCTGCTCGGCGCCGGCGGCGCGCTGACGATCGGCGGCATCATCGTCGACATCGTCGGGGCCAACTCCGGCACCGTCGCCGGTATGGGCGGGCCCGGCGACTCGGGCCAGACCGACAACACGCGCTCCACGCTTTACTTCGTGGGCACCACGTTGATCGTGGCGGGCGTGGTCGCGGGCATCTACGGCGGGTCGCTCCTCTGGGGCAACGGCCAGGCGTCCGGCGCCCAGACGACCGATCGCCCCGCGCCGGCCGACGACGCCCGCAACGACGTCGTCTCCAAGACGGTGCAGGCGAAGCTGCAGAGCGCCCCGTCCTTCATGCTCCCCGTCGTCCACGCCTCGTTCTAAGGCCCTCCCGCTCAGCGCAGGCAGAGCAGGCGGCGCCAGTCGACCACGGGTAGTGGCCGCGGCGCCGCGCGGTACTCGACCGTCCGGCGCATGCCGCACGCGTCCCCGCCGATCTGCAGCGGCACGGCGCGCGAGAACGTCAGGCGCACGTGCTCGGCGAACCAGTCGTTCATGCCCCGCAGCGGGTGCTTGCCCCGCCAGAGGCCGGGGATCGCCACGACGGCGCCGGCGGCCCCGCGGTCGAAGATGCGCAGGTTGAACAGGCCCGGCATCCGCTCGGCGAACGGGAACGCCTTGAAGTGGTAGCCAAACTCGGGGCACGTCCCGACCGACGCGCCGCCGCACGGGCCGTCGTAAAGCACCGCGCCGCGCGTCACGCCGTCCATCGGCGCCGGCGTGCCGTGGGCGTCGATGCGGAAGACCCGCTCGCCGAAGTTCTCGACGAGTACCCGCGGGTTGCCGAAGAGCGCCACCTTGGGCACCGTCCGCAGGATCGTGGCCGAGAGGTAGCCGTAGACGCTCTTGGACAGGTGGCGTCCGGGGCCGCGGCTGGCGGCGAGCTGCCTCCTGTAGTCGTCGAGGATCATCGCGTCCCAGCCGGTCCCCGCGAAGTGGGCGAGCGTCCCCTCGACGTCGAAGAGCCCGTAGCGGCGCGTGGGCAGCGCGTCGGGGGTCGCCGCGAGCAGGTCGAGGCACGCGTGGAGCTTCGGGGCGCCGAGCGCGTGCGCCCAGCCGTTGCCCGTCCCGAGCGGCAGCACGCCGAGCACGGGCAGGGGGGCGTCGCCGGCGACGCGCGCCATGGCGTTGACGAGCGCCACGGCGGTCCCGTCACCGCCCGCGGCGAGGATCGCGCGCGGCCGGGCCAGCGTCCGCAGCCACGCTTCGATCTCGCCCTGCGAGCGGGTCAGCCGGACGCTCGCGCCCGGGAGCGCGCGCGCGATCTGCACCGCGACGCGCCGCCCGCCTCGCTTGGCGTTGGCGTTGACGAGGATGGCGAGGCCCGAGCCCGCGGGCCCCGACGCGGTGGGCCCCGGCCACCGCGAGGGCGCCGCCGCGCTCAAAGCGCGCTCTCCAGCACCGCGCGCAGGTGGGCCATCAGGGGGTCGCGCCCCTTCTTGCCCATCTCGGCGAAGGGCCGGGGATCGATGGGAGGATGGATCGTCACGCACACGCGGGCCCCGGCGCTCGAGCGTACCCCCTTGGCCGGCAGCGCGTCGCGCGTGCCCACGAGCGTCACCGGCAGGATCGGCAGGCCCGCCTCGAGCGCGAGGTAGAACGCGCCCTTCTTGAACGGCAGGAGCTGGCCCGTGCGGCTGCGCGTGCCCTCGGGCGCGATCCACACGTGCGTGCCGCTGGCCAGCAGGGCGCGCGCGCCCTCCAGGCTCCGGATGGCCGTGTGCCGGTTGCTGCGATCGATCGAGATGAACCCCGCCGCGGCCAGCGCGGCGCCGAAGACGGGCACGTGGAAGAGCTCCTTCTTCGTGACCATCCGGATGTTCGCGCCGATGACCGAGAAGAGGACCGGGATGTCGTAGAGCGACTGGTGGTTGCTCATCACCAGGTACGTCTCGCCGGGCGCGAGGTTCTTTCGGCCCACCACCTCGAGGTCGATGCCGGCGTTCTCGATCACGTGGTGCGCCCAGCGCGTGAGGCGCGCGTCGCAGAGGGCCTTGGTCACCCGCCCCTGCAGCGCCTCGACGACCGTCGGGACGGAGATCTCGAACGTCTCGTAGACGTTCTGCAGCGATAGCCGGAGCGACCTTCGGGCGGACTCGGGACGGGCACCCGCGCGCAGCATCCGAGCGGCCTCACGTATCACGAACAGGCCCCCCTGGCGTCTGATATCTGCGCGCGCACGAACGCCACGCGGACGCTCGTGAGACCGGTCGCGAAGGCGCTTGCGAGCCCTTGCTATCGGACATGGGGCTCCGTAGCATGGCCCAGGTCCAAGTAGCGAATTGTTCGTAGAATTTCGCAGGCTTCCATCCGCTGTACGTGAATCTCCGCCAGGTGAGGGATGAGCGCGAAGACCATCAAGAGCGCCCTCGGGTTGCTGCAGGACGATCCCGATCAGGAGCAGGTGTGGCAGCAGCTGAAGGACGCCGTGGCGGGGGGCACGGACATGAGCCCGGCCGAGCTCCTGAAGCTGCTCGAGGCGGCGCGCCGCGCGCACGATGCGCGGCGCGAGGTCGAGGCCTCGGCGCGCCTGCTGGAGCTCGAGGCCGACGCCGCGCGGGGGACGCCGCGCGAGGCGGAGGTCGTCGGCGAGTGGGCCCGCATGCTCGACGAGGATCTGCACGACGACGCCGCCGCGCGCGCCGCGTTCGAGCGGCTGCGCCGGCTGCGGCCCGGCGACCCGAGCGCCGAGGAGGCCCTCGAGCGCTCCGAGGCGAAGCGGGGCAAGTGGCGCGATCTGGTCGACCGCTACGTGCAGGAGGCGCACGTCGACGGCGACGGCGGCTTCCGCGGGGCGCTGCTCGTCAGCGCCGCCGAGGTCGCCTACCGCTTCGGCGAGGTCGCCGATCGCAATCGGGTGGAGCCGCTGCTGCGGCAGGCCCTCGAGCTGGATCCCCGGAGCCGCCGCGCCGAGCTGCTGCTCGAGCGCGTGCTCCGCGAGGCGGAGCGCTGGGACGAGCTGGCGCGGGCGGTCGGGCACTTCGCGGCCGAGGCGACGCAGAAGGACGAGAAGCTCGCGGCGTACCTGCGCCTGGCGCGCGTCTTCCGGCTCAAGGTCCGCCAGCCCGAGCAGGCGGCGGCGGCCTACGAGAACGTCCTCGACGTCGCGCCCGGGTACCCCGAGGCGACGAGCTTCCTCGCCGACTTCTTCACGTCCAGCGAGCGCTGGGAGCACCTGGTCGCGCTCTACGAGGGCCAGCTCTCGACAGGCGCGCTGCGGACGAGGGAAGAGGAGCTCGGCGCGCTGCTGCAGGTCGCGATGGTGCACTGGCGCATGCGCGGCAGGCCCGACGCGGCGGAGCCGTGGTTCGAGCGGGTGCGCAAGCTCGAGCCCGCGCACCCCGGTATGCTGGCGTTCTTCCGCGAGTGGTGCGGCAGCCGCGGCGAGTCCGCGCGCCTCGCGACGGTGCTCACCGACGCGCAGCGCGCCACGACGGGCGCCGCGGAGCGCTCGGCGCTGGGCGCCGAGATCGCGAAGCTGGCCGAGGAGGGGGCCAACGCGCAGAAGGCGATCGAGCAGTGGCGCGCAGTGCTGCGGCAGAACCCGCAGAGCAAGGACGCGCGCGACGCGCTCAAGCGCCTCTACCGGCAGACGGCGACGTGGAACGCGCTGACTGATCTGCTCCGCCAGGAGCTCGACAAGCTCGGGCAGGACGACGTCGCCGGGCGCCTCGCCGTGCTGCGAGAGATCGGCGAGGTTTATCGCGATCACGTCAAGAGCGACTCGGCGCTCGTCACGGTGCTCTCGCAGCTCGTGCAGCTCGATCCGACCGACCTGACGAGCGTGCGCGAGCTCGCGCGCGTCTACGAGTCGCTGCAGCGCTGGCGCGACCTCTTGACGATGCAGGCGCGGCGGGCGGACCTCGAGCCCGAGCTCACCGTCAAGGCCGAGCTCTGGAGGGCCGTCGCGCGCCGCTGGCAGGAGCAGTTCTCGAACGTCCAGAACGCCGTCGAGGCCTACGAGAAGCTGCACGCCGTCGACCCGCGCGATCGCGAGGCCATCGAGCGCCTCAAGGAGCTCTATGGCAAGCGGCGCGCCTACCGGCCGCTCTTCGACCTGCTCTCGCAGGAGGCCGAGGCCATGCCCGCAGGGCCCGGGCGCCGCGAGAGGTGGGTCGAGATGGCCCGGCTCGCGGCCGAGCGCCTCGATCAGGGCGCGCAGGCGGTGGCCCTCTACAAGCGCGTGCTCGAGGAGGATCCGTCCTCCGTCGGAGCGTTCGACGCCCTGGAGAAGCAGGCCGAGCGCGACAAGGACTTCGCCACGGTCGCCGACGCGCTCGAGCAGCGCGCGGCGGTGGCGTCCGACGACGCGACGCGCCTCGCCGTGCTGCAGAAGCTCGGCAGCGTGTGCTCGGACCGCCTGCACGACCACGCCCGGGCCATGGCCGCGTGGCGGCGCGTGCTCGACATCCAGCCGGGCCATGCCAAGGCCCTGCGCGTGCTGCGCGACAGCTTGCTCGCCGTCGGCGACTACGACGCGCTGTCGGAGCTCTACGGGCAGACGAACGACTGGGAGGGCCTCGTCGAGGTCCTCTCCGGGGCTGCGGACCGGACCACCGACCCCGCGCTCAAGCTCGACCTGAGCTTCCGCTGCGCGGCCATCTACACCGACCGGATCGGCGCGCCCGAGCGGGCGTTCCGCGCCTACGAGCGCGTGCTGTCGGTGAAGCCCGACGACGCGCGCGCCGCTGCGGCGCTCGTGCCGCTCTACGAGAGGGACGAGAAGTGGGGGCGCCTTCCCGCCCTCTACGAGGTGCTCCTGGGGCACGCCGCGGACCTCGAGGACAAGCTCGCGCTGCTCGACAGGCTCGTCCAGGTGACGGGCCATCAGCTCCAGGACCGCGCCACCGCCTTCGCGTGGGCACGCCGGCGCTACGCGCTCGCTCCGATGGGCGCGGGCGCTCTCGAGGCCTTCGAGGCCGCTGCGCGCGCCGCGGCGCAGTGGCCGTCGTTCGTCGACGTGCTGAGCGCGCGCCTCGCGGAGGCAGAGCCCGCCGCCGAGGGGACGCGGGCCGGCAAGAAAAAGAAGAAGAAGAACGAGCGCGAAGGGGCGGAGAGCGGAAGGCGCGAGGAGGTCCGCGGGCTGCGGGCGCGGCTCGCCGAGGTCTACGCGCGCGAGATGGGGCGCGTCGACGAGGCGGTCTCGACGTACCGTACGCTCGTCGAGGAGGACGAGGGCGACGAACTCGCGGTGCAGACGCTCGACCGCATCCTGCGCGAGGCCGATCGGCGCGACGATCTGCGGTGGCTGTTCGACCTACGCGTGCAGCGGGCCAACACCGCGCACAAGCTCGAGCTGCTCGCCGACTGGGCCATGCTCGAGGAAGAGGCGTTCGGCGAGCCGGAGCGCGCGATTACGCTCTACCGCCGCATGCTGGAGCTCGTCGCGAGCCACGGCGCGGCGCTGCGGGCGCTGGCTCGCCTTCTGCGGGCGCACGGCGACGCGCAGGGAGCCGTCGAGGTCCTCGGGCTCGACCGCGACCAGCGCCAAGGGACGGAGCGCGCAGCGCGCGAGGTCGAGATCGCGCGCCTGCTGCTCGAGCCGCTCCACAGGTACGCCGAGTCCCTCGCCGCCTGCGAGCGCGCGCTGGAGCTCGTGCCGCACGACCCGAGCGCGGTCGAGATCATCGAGCAGCTGCTGCCGTTGCCCGAGACGCGCGCGCGCGCCGCAGGGATCCTCGAGCGGGCGTACGAGTCCATCTCCGCCTCCCGGCGCCAGGCGGAGGTCCTCGAGGTGCTCATCGCTACGACGGCGTCGCGGGACGACCGGCTGGCCCTGTACGAGCGCCTGGCCGACGTGCACGAGTCCCGCCTCGGCGACGTGGGCGCGGCGTTCGACGTGATCGCGCGTGCCGTCGCGGAGTTCTCGGTCGAGCTCCCGCTGTGGGACCGACTGACCTCGCTCGCCGGGCGTACCGGGCGCCTGCCTGCGCTGGTCGACGCCCTCGTGGCGGCCGTGCCTCCCGCCGGCCCCACGGGCCTGCCGGAGAACGTCGAGCTGGAGCTCTCCGAGCGCGCGTCCGTCCTGTTCGACGAGCGCCTCGGCGACGTCGACCGCGCCGCGCCCTACCTCGAGCGGACGCTCACGCGTCAGCCGAGCAACGAGCGCGCGTTCCAGCGGCTCAAGCAGATCCTGACCACGCGCGAGCAGTGGACCGAGCTCGGCGAGCTGTACGAGCGCGTCCTGTCGGGGACGCCGGACGCGGCGCGCCGCGCCGAGCTCCTGGCGGAGGTCGCGCTGGTCGCGGAGGAGATCATCGGCGATCGGTCCAAGGCCATCGGCTACTACGAGCGCATCCTCGAGCTCGACCCGATCCACGAGCAGGCGGTGCGCTCGCTCGAGTCGCTCTACGCCGCCGAGCAGCGGTGGGACCGGCTGACGCGTCTGCTCGAGGCCCGCCTCCAGGGGGCCGTCGGGGACGAAAAGCTCGATCTCGAGCAGCGCCTCGGCGTGCTCCTCTTCACGCACCTCGGCGACGCCGAGGCGGCGCTGTCTCACCTCGAGCACGTTCTGGGTGAGCGCCCGTCGGCGCTCGAGGCCCGTCAGCTCGTCGAGAAGATCCTGAACGTTGCCGTGCTCCGGGCGCGCGCGGCGATCATCCTCGAGGGCGTCTACGCCGAGCGCGACGAGGTTCCCGATCTCGTGCGCGTGCTGGAGATCCACCTCGAGTTCGCGACGCAGCTCGACGAGCGGCGCGACCTCTTGCGGCGCGTCGCGGACCTGCGCGACGAGCGGCTCCGCGATGACGCCGGCGCGCTGGAAGCGTTCGCCCGGCTGCTACCCATCGATCCCGAGGACGCGCTGGGGCGACGGCGAACGCTCGACATCGCGCGCCGGCTCGGAGCTCACGAACGCGCGGCCGGGGTCCTGACCGCGACGGCCGCCGCGGCTGCGGCGCCGCTCCCGCGTGCGGAGATCCTGATGGATCTGGCCAAGCTCGCCGAGGGCCTCCTCGGGGACGCCGCGCGCGCGGAGGTCACCTACCGGCAGGTCGTCCAGCTCGCGCCCGACGACGGCGCCATCGCCCTGCCGGCGTGCCGCGCGCTCGAGCGCATCTACGGTGCGTCGGGCGACGCGCGTCAGCTCGCGGAGACCCTCAAGATCGAAGTGAAGCTCGAGGACGACGGCGGCGTGCGCCGGGAGCTACGCGGGCGCCTCGCGGAGCTGTGCGAGAGCGAGCTGGACGATCCGCGTGGCGCAATCGAGGCGTGGCGAGCGCGCCTCGAGGACGATCCGGGGGACGCGCAGGCCCTCGCGGCGCTCGACCGTCTGTACGAGCGCACCCAGAGCTACCGCGAGCTGATCGAGGTCCTTCGGGCGCGCGAGCGGCTCGCCGACGACAAGGACGCGCGTCGGGCCTTGCTCGCGCGCATCGCGACGACGCTGGCGGACCGGCTCACCGACGTGCCGGAGGCGATCGTGGCCTACCGGGCGGTCGTCGACGACTTCGGCGCCGACCGCGCGTCGCTGGCGGCTCTGGTAACGCTCTACGAGCTGGCGGACCGCTGGCAGGACGTCGCCGATACGCTGGACCTGGACCTCGGCCTGACGGACGTGCCGGCGGAGAAGATCGGCGTTCTGGCCCGCCTGGGTGAGGTGCGGCAGCGTCGCCTGGGCGACGTCCCCGGCGCGATCGAGGCGTTCCGGCAGGCCCTGGCGCTGGACGCCGGGCACGCCACGTCGCGGGCCGCCCTCGAGGGGTTGCTCGAGGACGCGACCGTACGCAGGGAGGCTGCGGCCGTCCTGCGGCCGCTGTACGAGGCGGAGGGGCTGTACCGGCCGCTCCTGCGCGTGCTCGACATCGAGGTCGAGAACGCCGAGTCGATCTCCGACACGCTCACGACGATCGCGCAGGCCGTCCAGGTGGCCGAGGGACCGCTGGGCGACGCGGCCGCGGCGTTCGAGTACGCGGCGCGAGGCCTGCGCGAGGCCGCGGCGGAGCCCGAGCTCCCGACGTGGATCGAGCGCGTCGAGCGCCTGGCCGCGGCGACGGGGAACTATGCCGGGCTCGTCGCGCTCCTGCGCGCGAGCGTGGGGGAGATCCCCGACGGCGATCTGCAGCTCGAGGTCACGCTGCGCGTCGCGGACGTGGCCCGGACGCGCTTGGGCGACCTCGCGCTGGCTCGGGAGTACTACGCGAAGGCGCTCGAGATCCGCTCCGACGAGCGCAGGGCGCTCACCGCGCTCGAGGGCCTCTACGAGGAGGCGGCCGATCACGCGGCGCTCCTGGACATCCTGAAGCGGCGCGCCGAGGCGGCCGAGAGCGACGCGGAACGGCGCCAGCTGCTCTTCAAGGAAGCGAGGATCTGCGACGAGAGGCTCGGCGACGTCGCGGCGGCTATCGCCGTCTATGAGGAGATCCTCGACGTCGATCTCGACGCGGAGGCAATCGCTGCGCTCGAGGCGCTCTACGCCCGGGCGGAGCGGTGGGGCGATCTCGTCGCGCTGTTCGAGCGGCAGATCAGCACGGCGGGCGTCTCGAGCGAGCGCAAGGCGGCGCTGCACCACGCCCTGGGCACCACGCTCGCGCAGCGGACGAACGAGCCCGAGCGGGCCTTCGACGAGTACGCGGCCGCGCTCGCGATCGATCCCAAACACCCGCAGACGGTGGCGTCGCTCGAGGCGCTCATGGGCGGCGAGTACGGCGGGCGGGCGGCCGAGATGCTCGAGCCGGTGTACCTCGCGCGCCTCGACTGGCGCCGCGTCATGGCGACCCTCGAGGCGCGGCTCCAGACGAGCCAGGACCCCGACGAGCGCCGGGCGCTGCTGCGCCGGCTGACGACGATGCACGAGGAGCAGGAGGAGAACTACGTCGCGGCGCTGGAGACGACCGCGAAGCTCCTCGCGGAGGACGTGACCGACGCCGCGACGTGCGCCGAGCTGGAGCGGCTCGCGCGCGTGGCCAACGCCGAGGGTCGCCTCGCCGAGATCTTCGCGACCGAGCTCGAGAAGGTGTCGACCGACGAGCCGGCGACAGCGCGCCTCGCGCGCCGCACGGGCGAGCTCTTCGAAGCGCAGAAGGAGGTGGAGCGGGCGCTCCACTTCTACCGGCGCGCGCACGCCTTCGAGCCCGAGGCCGCCGACGGCACGTTCGAGGCCATCGATCGCCTGCTCAGGGAGGCCAACCGGTCTGCGGAGCGCGTGAAGCTCTTCCGGGACGCGCTCGACTACCGCAGCGACCCGAAGGAGCGCGTGCTCGCACTGCACACGATCGCGACCATCGAGGAGGCGGAGCTCAAGGACGATGCGGCCGCCATCGAGACGTACCGCGCCTGCCTGGAGGTCGACGAGGAGGACGCTCACGCCCTCCAGGGGCTCGCGAGGCTCTACGCGCGCTCCGAGCGCTGGCGCGATCTCGCCGATCTGGCCCGGCGCCGCGCCGAGCAGAGCGCGTTGCCGGAGGACGAGGCGCGGTTCCGCATGGAGCTCGCGCGCTTGCTGCTCGAGCGCCTCGGGGAGGCGGAGCCTGCCATCGACGAGCTGCAGGCGGTGGTCGAGCTGGTGTCGGCCGGGCCGACCGAGCGGGAGGCCGTGTCGGTGCTCGAGACGCTCCTGCAGACGGCGGAGCACAAGGCCAGGGTGGTCGACATCCTGCGTCCGCTCTATGAGCGGGCCGACGACTGGCGCCACCTGGTGGCCGTCAACGACGAGCGGCTGGGGCTCGCGACGGACGCTGGCGAGCGCATCGCGATCCTTCGCGAGACCGCGCGCCTGTGGGAGGAGAGGGGTGGCGACCGTGCGCGGGCCTTCGACGCCATCCGCGCGGCCTGGACGCTGGATCCCGAGGACGGCGACGCGCGCGAGCAGCTCGAGCGCCTCGGGGAAGCGACGGCGCGCTGGGACGATCTGGCGGCGGCGTACGAGACGGCGGTCCCGATGACGGACGGCGTCGTGAAGCGCGAGCTGCTCGCGGCGCTCGCGACGCTCCACGATCGGAGGCGCGACGATCCTCGCCACGCTCTGGTGGCCTGGGAGCGCGTCTTCGAGCTCGACGAGACGGAGGTCGCGCCGCTCGAGGAGATCGACTCCCTCGCGACGCTGCTGAGCGACTGGACGACGCTGGTGCGGGTTCTCACGCGCAAGGCCGAACTCGTCCCCGATGACGAGTCTCGTGCCGCCACGTGGCGTCGGGTCGGCGAGATCAAGCGCGACATGCTTGACGACCTGCCCGGCGCCATCGACGCGTACGAGCGGGCCCTGGAGCTCGAGGGGGCGAGCGTCGTCACCCTCGACGCCCTCATCGCGCTCCAGGAGCAGAAGAACGACGCGCCCCGGCTCGTCGACCTGTACCGGCGTCGCGTGGAGCTGTGCGGCGATGACGAAGCGGAGCGCAAGTTCGGCCTCCTGGTCGAGGCTGCGAGGCGCTTCGAGGTGGACCTGTCCGACCGCCGCGAGGCGATCGAATGCCTGAACCAAGCGCTCGCCGCGCGGCCCGCGGACGGGGAGGTTCTGCGCCGTCTGGACGCGCTCTTCACCCAGGAGCGCCTCTGGCCCGAGCTGCTGGACAACCTCAAGCTTCAGGCGAGCTCGGCGACTGACGAGGACCTCCGGCGGGCCCTCAAGAAGCGCGTCGCCGCGCTGTACGCGGTCGAGCTGCAGGATCCCCAGTCGGCGCTCGAGTGGTACCGCGAGGTGCTGCAGGGCGGGTTCGAGGAGGAGGCCGTCGCGGCGGTCCGGGGGATCGGCGACACCCACGACGAGCTGCGCCTCGACGCCGCCGGGGCGCTCGAACCCGTCCTGCGCGCCGCGGGCAAGCACGACGACCTCGCGGCGGTCCTCGAGCTGCGCCTGCGAGCGCAGACGGAGCCGTCGGAGCGTTCGCGCACGCTGCGCAGCCTCGCGGAGGTCGCGGAGAGCTCACTCGCCGACGTGGATCGCGCGGAGTCGGCTCTGCTCCGGGCCTTGGCCGAGGAGCCGCAGGAAGCGAGCCTTCACGGGGACATCGAGCGCCTCGCCGCGCGGGTGGGCGAGGCCGGCTGGCGACGGTACGCGGAGGCCCTCCGGGAGAGGGCGGGCGCGATCTTCGACGCGAACGTGGCCGCGGAGCTCTTCGTCCGCCTCGGCAAGGTGGACGAGGAGCACCTCGGCGATCCCGGTGGGGCCGCCAAGGCCTACGCCGACGCCGCCGAGCGGACCGGCGACGAGCCGGGGATCCTCGCCTCGCTGGATCGGCTCTACGGCCGGCTCGGCGACACGCGCGCGCTCGCCGAGGTGCTGGAGCGGCGTATCGCCGTCGAGGCCGAGGGCGCTGCGCAGGCGGAGCTCCTGCACCGGCTGGCGAGCCTGCAGATCGGCGAGTTCGGGCAGCGGGCCCAGGGGCTCGCGACGCTGCGTCAGGCCCTGGAGCGCGTGCCCGATCACCTGGCGAGCCGCCAGGCGCTCGAGCGCTTGCTCGACGACGAGGCGCTCTTCGACGAGGCCTTCGACGCGCTGGAGTTCGTCCTGCGGGCCCTCGATCTGAGCGAGGATCTCGCGAAGCTCTACGAGCGGCGCGTGCACCGCGCCCGGAGCGGGCGGGAGAGGTCGCGCGCGCGTCTGGAGCTCGCCCGTGTCCTCGAGGAGCGAGTGGGGGACCGGGCCAGGGCGCAGCGAGCCGTCGAAGCGTCTCTGCACGAGGAGCCGTCCGACGAGGAGAGCCTCGCCGAGCTCGAGCGTCTCGCGGAGGCCACGAACGGGTGGGCGGCGGCGGCGGACGCGTTCGGTGCGGCACTCGAGGCGGCGACGGACGTGCCGGCGGCAACCCGCACCGAGCTCTGGATGCGCCTCGCCGTGTGGCGCCGCGACAAGGTCGCCGATCGCGCGCGCGCCGAGGAGGCGTTCTCCAGGGCTCTGGCCATCGATCCCGAAAACATGGAGGTCATGCGTGCTCTCGAGGACCTGCGACGGGCGCCGGGACGGGAGCGGGATCTCGTCGAGATCCTGCGGGCGCGCGCGAAGGTGGAGAGCGACCTCGGCACCAAGCGCGAGCTGCTGCGGGAGGCCAAGGGCATCGCGGAGGCGACGATCGGCGATCGCGAGCTGGCAGAGTCCACGCTCCGAGATCTGATCGCGGAGGACGAAGGGGATGTCTGGGCCCTCGAGGAGCTCTCGAAGCTCCGGGAGGCGGCCGGTGACGACGCCGAGCTGGTGACGCTTCTGCTGCGGCGCGCCGAGCTCGTGACGGACGGCGGCGAGGCCGTGACGCTCAAGCATCGGGCGGCGCGTGTGCTGGCGGACCGCCTGCGGGATGTCCGACGGGCCACCGCCCTCTACGAGGAGATCCTCGAGCGCGAGCCGTCCGACGCCGACGCGGCGGCCAGCCTGCGGCGCCTGTACGGCGAGCAGGGGCGCGACAAGGACCTCGCCAGGCTGCTCGCGCAGCTCATCGACGTCGCCACGACCCAGGGCGACCGGGCGACGCTCCGCATCGAGCTGGCGTGGCTCCAGAGCGAGCGCTTCAAAGCTCCCGACGACGCGGTCGAGACCCTTCGCGGGATCCTGGACGAGGACCCGACGCATGCGCAGGCCGTCCTCGCGCTGTCGCAGCTCTACGCGCAGGGCGGCCGGGACGCCGAGCTGGCCGACCTGCTTCGTGCGCAGCTGGACGCGGCGCAGGAGCGGGGCGACGCGGACGCGGAGCTCGCGCTCCTGGTTCGCCTGGGCGAGGTCCAGGAGGGCCGGCTGGGAGACGCGACGGCGGCGCAGGAGGCCTATGAGCAGGTGCTCCAGCGCCAGCCAGAGCACCGCGGGGCCCTCGAGGCCGTGGCGCGCATCAGCGAGAAGCGTGCGGACTGGGCGCGCGCGGCCGGCGTGCTCGGCAAGCTCGTGGAGCTCTCGAGCGACGCAGGCGGCGTGCAGTGGGCGCTGCGCCTCGCCGAGGCGTGCGAGAAGATGGGGGACGCAGCGGGGGCAGAGCAGGCCCTGCAGGCCGGCCTCAAGCTAGAGCCCGCGAACGCGCAGGTCCGCGCCCTGCTCCGCGCTCGCTGGGACAAGGCCCAGAAGTGGGCCGAGCTCGCCGACCTGCTCGTCGGCGACGCGGATCTGCTTGCGGCGGCTTACCCTGACGCCAAGGTGGCCGTCGCCGAGCCCCCCAAGGGGGCCTCGCTGCCGCCGGGCCGCGCGGGGGCGTCGCTGCCGCCTCCGCCGGTCGTCCCGCAGCCGGTCGCCGAGCAGCTCAAGCTGCTCCGCGCCGCGGCGGACATTCACCTGACGAAGCGCGAGAGCCCAGGCGACGCGATCCTCATCCTCGAGCGCGCCTCGCAGCTCGTGCCGCACGACCGGGAGATCCTCCTGGTGCTCGGCGACGCCTACAGCTCGGCGCAACGCGGCCGGGACGCCGCGCAGGTCCTCGAGAAGGTCATCGCGTCGTTTGGCGGCAAGCGCACCAAGGAGCTGGCCCAGTATCACCACCGGCTTTCGAGGGCCCTGTCGCAGCTCGGCGAGAAGGAGCAGGCGATCGCGCAGCTCGATCTGGCGTTCAAGATCGACCCGGGCTCGGTGGGGGTCCTTCGGGACCTGGGCATCCTGGCGCTCGAGACCGGCGATCTGGACCGCGCGCAGAAGACGTTCCGCGCGCTGCTCCTGCAGCGGCTCGACGCCAGCGCGGGGATCACCAAGGGCGAGGTCTTCTTTTACCTGGGCGAGATCGCCGCGAAGCAGGGCGACAAGCCGAAGGCGCTGCAGATGCTCGAGCGCGCCCTGGAGAACGAGCCGGGGCTCGAGCGCGCGCGCGCCCGGATCGCGGAGCTCAAGGGGGGATGACCGAGCGGCTGCGGGCCCTGCTCGGCGTGCTCCTTGGGCTCGTCGCGCGACTCTGGCTGGCCACCCTGCGGGTCCGCGTCATCCGCGACCCGACCCTGGAGCGCGCGGAAGGGCGGCCGTGGGTGCTGGCCTTCTGGCACGGGACACAGTGGCCCCTGCTGGCCTGGAGCCGGCGGCGGCGCACGGTCGTGCTCGTGAGCCACTCGCGGGACGGTGCCTTGCAGGCCCGCGCGCTGCGTGTGCAGGGCCTCCGAGTCGTGCGGGGATCGTCGTCGCGCGGTGGCGTGCGGGGACTCGCTGCGCTGGTGAGGGCGATGAAGCAGGGCGAGAGCGACGCCGCGTTCGCCGTCGACGGGCCGCGCGGACCGCGCGGGATCGTCAAGGGCGGGGCGGTCCTGGCCGCGCGGGCGACGGGGGCCGTCCTCGTCCCGACGACGGGCCTCGTTCGACGGGGCTTCGTGCTGCGTCGCACGTGGGATCGCTTTACGATCGCGTGGCCCTTCACGCGCGTGGACGTCGTGCTTGGCGCGCCCATCGACCCGACCCGCCCGGACGCGCGCGCGAGGGTGGAGCGAGCGCTCACGACGCTGAACACCGGCGGGAGTGCCGCATGAGCCGGACCGGACGCGTGGTGGCGATCGACGGGACGGTGGTCTCGCCCGACCGCGCGGTGGTCAGCGTGTTCGACCGTGGCTTCCTCTACGGGGACGCCGTCTTCGAGGTGTTCCGGACGTACGGGGGCGCGCCGTTCGCGCTGGACGAGCACCTGGCTCGCCTCCGGAGCTCGGCCGAGCGCGTCTTCATTCCGCTGCCCGTCGACGAGACAACGTTGCGCCGTGAGGTCGAGGCAGCGCTCGCCGCCGCCGGGAACGACGAGTCGTACATCCGCGTGATCGTCACGCGTGGCACGGGGCCCCTCTCCCTGGATCCTGCGACGGCCGGTTCTCCTTTGCGCGTCGTCATCGTGGACCCCGTGGCTCCTCCGCCGCGCGAGGCGTACGTGCACGGCGTCGCGCTCGCGAGCGTACGGGCACGAAGGGCCGTCGACGACACCGCGGCCGCGGGCGCGAAGGTCAGCAACTACCTCGCCAGTCTGCTGGCCCTGCGCGAAGCGAAGGCGCGCGGAGCTGCCGAGGCGCTCGTCGTCGACTCCGCGGGGCACGTCGTCGAGGGGGCGACGTCCAACGTGTTCGTCGTGGCGGGCGGGCGGGTGGCCACGCCGCCGCCGTCCGCGGGCATCCTGGTCGGGATCACGCGGGCCCACGTCCTGCTTGCGGCCGCCGGCCTCGGCATTTCCACGGATGAACGCACCGTGCCCCTGGGCGAGCTCTACGCCTCCGACGAGGTCTTCATCACGTCGAGCATCCGGGAGCTACTGCCCGTCGTACGCGTCGACGACCGCACGATCGGCGGGGGAGTTCCGGGGCCGGTATCGCGCGCGCTCCACCGGCGCTTCCGCGACGACGTGGGCATGGTGGGTCGCCCCATGCCGTACGACTGAGCGACCGTCGGCGCGCCCAGGCCGCGGATTCGCGGACGGCACTTCAGCGCGCGAGCGCGACCGCGTCGATCTCTACCTGGGCGCCCTTGGGGAGGGCCGCTACCTGCACGGTCGCGCGCGCAGGGAAGGGGGGGGCGAAGAACCGCCCGTACGCCTCGTTGACGGCTGCGAAGTGGCCCAGGTCCGTAAGGTAGATCGTCGTGCGCACCACGTCGGCGAGCGAGCACCCCGCGGCGGCCAGCACCGCCTTCAGGTTCTCCATCACGCGCGCCGTCTGCGCCGCGATGTCGCCCGCGACGAGCTGGCCGGTGGCCGGGTCGAGCGGGATCTGCCCGCTCAGCAAGACGAGGGAACCGGCGCGGATCGCCTGCGAGTACGGGCCGATGGCCGCGGGCGCGTCCGGACTGGAGATGGCCTGCTTCATGGGGGTCGCAGTCTACAGCCTCTGGCGGCCGGCAAGCGCGCGTCCCATCGTGATGGGATCGGCGAACTCGAGATCTCCGCCGTGGGGCACTCCGCTCGCTATGCGCGAGACCGCGACGCCGAGCGGCCCGAGCTCGCGCTTGAGCAGCAGGGCGGTCGCCTCGCCATCGACGCTGGGGGGGGTCGCGACGATGACCTCGGTGACGCCGTCCTCGCGGATACGCGCCACGAGCCGGTCGAGCGGCAGGTCCTCCGGGCCGATCCCCTCGAGGGGCGAGAGGAGCTTGCCGAGCA
Source organism: Myxococcales bacterium (assembly GCA_021778125.1). Classification (GTDB taxonomy): domain Bacteria; phylum Myxococcota_A; class Polyangia; order Polyangiales; family Polyangiaceae; genus Palsa-1150. Next base: position 14,372 of record JAJYCT010000011.1, on the reverse strand, counting down.
CGAAGTAGCGCCCGCGCATCGCGCCGGCGCGCTCGATCGCCATCAGGTCGTGCACACGCGCCACGACGCAGAGCAGCTTCGCATCGCGCTTGCCGTCCGTGCAGACGTCGCAGAGCGCGCGCCCCTCGTGGATCTCGCCCACGTTGCCGCACCGCTCGCAGGGTCCCAGCTCGTCGCGCAGACGCGACAGCTCGTCACCGAGCTCCCGGGAGAGCGACTCCTCGGACGTCAGCAGCCAGAGCACATAGCGCTGCGCCGTCTTCTCCCCCACGCCGGGAAGGCGCGCGAGGAGCTTGACCAGACGGCGGACCTTGGGACTCACGCCGGCGCCCCGCGCTCAGACCAGGCCGGGGATCTTGACGCCGCCGGTGACCTTCTCGAGCTCCGCCTCCATCTGCTTGTCGGCCTGCTCGATGCCCTGGTTGAGTGCCGCGCAGACGCCATCGAACACGAGATCGACGTCCTCGGACTTGAGCGTCGCCGGGTCCACCTCGATGCGCTTCACGGCGCGCCCGAGCGTCACGGTCACCTTCACCTTGCCGCCGAGGCCCTCGACCGTCAGTTCGCGGTCCTTGAGCTGGGTCTTCGCGTCGTCGATCTTGCGCTGCATGCGCGCTGCCTGGCGCATCAGCTCATTCATTCCACCGCGGAATTGCATGAACGGTCTCTTACCTCATCCCTCGCCGCTCGGCAGCTTCACGTCGCGCAGGTGCGCGCCGAACAGGCGGATGGCTTCCTGCACGATCGGGTGCGCCTCGACGGTGTCGCGGGCCTTCGAGAGCTCGGCCGTGCGACGCTCGGAGTCCATCGCGGCGAGCGTGCGGGCCCCGGCCGCGGAGCGCGCCGACAGGTCGATCGCCACCTGCGTCGGCGCCGCGTAGTGCGCGCGAATCTCGCGCGTCAGCGCCTCGAGCGCGTCCGGCTCGGCCGCGCGGGCGGCGAAGAAGGCCGCGCTCGCGTCGAAGCCGAAGACGACGCGCGCTTCCGTGAGCTCGAGCGGGAGCGAATGCTCCAGGACCGACGCGAGGCCGGGCTGCGCGCTGCGGACGCGATCGAGGATGGCGCGCCAGATCTCCAGGTCCGGCTGCGCAACCGGGGAGGGGGTGAGCGCGGGCGCCGGCGTGGCTGCGGGCGCGAGCGCCGGCGTCCGCTGCGCGACCGGAGCCAGGGCGAGGGCGCCGTGCGTGCGGGGACCGGAACGGTCCGGCAGCGAAGGCGCAGGGGCGATCGACGAGGGCACGCCCACCGCGCGCCCTCCGCCTCCTCCACCGCCGCCTCCTCCTCCGCGCGGAGCCGGCCCAGGGGGCGGCGGCCCCCCCAGGCGCTTCTCGAGCTCCCCGACGCGCGTGAGCAGCTCGTCGAGCGGCAGTAGCGGCGGGCGGCGCGCCAGGCGCACGAGCGCCATCTCGAGCGCCATGCGCGGCTGCCCGCTGCGCACGACGTCGTCGAATGCCCGCGAAAAGCCCTGAAACAGGCGTGACAGGTCGTCAAGCTCGGCTCGCGACGACAGCTCCACCACGTCGCGCACCTCTTCGTCGGCCAGATCGAGCAGCTCGCGCAGCGTGAGCCCCTCGCCGCCGGTCGCGCCGGCCCCGACCTTCGCCACCACCAGGTTGCGCACGTGGCGCAGGACGTCGCGCGCGACGTGCGACAGATCGAAGCCCTGCTGCGAGAGGCGGTCGACGACGCCGAGGCACGCCGCCGCGTCGCCCGCGACGAGCGCGCCGGCGAGATCGTGGAGGATCTTCCGGTCGGCGACCCCCAGCACCCGCGCGACGTCGTCGCCCGTGAGCGTGGTGCCGCTGTACGCGATGACCTGATCGAGCAGGCTCATGGCGTCGCGCATCGAGCCCGCGGCCTCGCGCGCGAGCACCTGCACGGCGCCGCCGTCGGCCCGGATCGACTCAGTCGCGAGCACCTCCTCGAGGCGCTTCGCGATCGTCTGCGTCGCGATCAGCTTGAAGTCGTAGCGCTGGCAGCGCGACAGGATCGTGACGGGGACCTTGTGCACCTCGGTCGTCGCGAAGAGAAACTTCACGTGCGGCGGTGGCTCCTCGAGCGTCTTGAGGAACGCGTTCCAGGCCGCCGTCGAGAGCATGTGCACCTCGTCGACGATGTAGATCTTGAACCGGTCGCGAGCGGGCCGGAAGGTGATGCCTTCCTGCAACCGCCGCACCTCCTCGACGCCGTTATAGCTGGCGCCGTCGATCTCCTGCACGTCGAGATCCTGCCCCGCCGTGATCTCGGTGCAGGGGGCGCACCGGTTGCACGGTGTGGCCGTGGGACCGCTCTGGGTCCCGTCGGCCCCGACGCAGTTCAGGCACTTGGCGAGCAGGCGCGCGCTGGTCGTCTTGCCGACCCCGCGAACGCCCGTGAAGAGAAACGCGTGCGCGATCCGTCCCGTCGCGATGGCGTTCGCGAGCGTCCGTGCGACGTGGTCCTGACCGACCAGATCCTCGAACGTCTGTGGGCGGTACTTGCGGGCAAGGACGAGGTAGCTCACGAGGGCAGCCTCGCTTTTACAACGGGCGTCGGCCCTGCGCTATGGTCTGCGAGCGTCTGGCGCCGGCCGTCAGCTGTGTGCCTTGAGCTCGGCCAGGAGCTCGGGCACGGCCGTGAACAGGTCGGCGACCAGACCGTAGTCCGAGATCTGGAAGATCGGCGCGTCGGGGTCCTTGTTGATCGCGACGATCGTCTTGGCGCCCTTCATGCCCGCGATGTGCTGGATGGCGCCCGAGATCCCGATGGCGAAGTAGAGCTGCGGCGCCACCGTGCGCCCGGTCTGGCCGACCTGGATCTCCGGCGGCGCGTAGCCCGCGTCGCAGGCCGCACGGCTCGCGCCGATCGCCGCGCCGAGCGCGTCGGCCAGCGGGTTCAAGAGCTGGCCGAACTGCTCCTTGAGCGCGCGCCCTCCCGAGACGACCACGCGGGCCTCGCCCAGGTCGGGTCGTTCGCTCTTGCTCGTCTCGAGCTTGAGGAACTCGACGCGCGCCGCCGCCGCGTCGTCGAGGGCCTTGGCCGCGCTCTCGACCGGGCTCGCCCCGCCGCTCGCCTCGGCCGCCGGGAACTCCGTCTGCCGGACGCTCACGACGTGCACGGGCGTCGTGATCTCGACCCACCCGAGGGCGTTGCCGGAGTACTGTGACCGACGGTACGCGCGCTTGCCACCGTCGATTTTGACGGTGCTGATGTCCGGGGCGTAGCCCGCGCCGAGCTTGACCGCGAGGCGCGGCGCGAGGTCCTTGCCGAACGCCGTCGCCGTGACGGCCACGGTGTCCCAGCCGCCGTCCTTGGCGACCTTCGCGACGCTCGGCGCGAAGCGCTCCACCGTGTACGCGGCGAGGCTCGCGTCGTCGACGGTGATGACCTTCTGCGCGCCGAAGCCCGTGAGCTCCTTCGCTGCGCCCGCGGCGCCCGCGCCGACCGCCAGGATCGCGAACGGTGCGCCCGTCTGCTTCGCGAACGTGATGGCGCTCAGGGTCGCCTTCTTGACCTTGCCCTCGGACAGCTCCGCGACGACGAGTGTTCCGGCCATGATCAGATCACCTTCGCTTCCGTCTTGAGCTTCGATACCAGCTCCTTCACGTCCTTGACCTTCACGCCGGCGGCGCGCTTGGGCGGCAGCTCGGCGGCGCCGTAGTGGACCTTGAGCGTCGCGTCGGGGGCGAGCTCGGCGAGCTTGACCTCGGCGAGCGGCTTCTTCTTCGCCGCCATGATGGCCATGAGCGCCGCGAAGCGGACGCCCTCGGGGTAGGCGTGCGTGGCGGAAGTGTGCTTGGACTGCACGCTCTTCGGCTTCACGATCTTGTCGAGCACCGTCACGACCGCCGGAAGCGTCGCGCGCAGCTGCGCGGTCGCGCCCTCGACCTCGCGCCCGACGACCAGGGCCCTGTCGTCCTCGCTCTTGATCGAGCCGGCGAACGTGACCTGCGGCCAGCCGAGGTACTCGGCGAGCTGCGCGCCGACCTGTGCCGATTCGCTCTCCACCTGCTGGTAGCCGAGCAGCACGAGGTCGGGCTTTTCCTTGTCGACGAGGGCCTTGAGGCCGCGGGCCACGAGGTCGCCGTCGAGCACGTCGTCGGTCGCGTCGACGCGGATCGCGCGGTCGGCGCCGGTGCCCAGCATCGCGCGCAGCATCGACTCGGCCTCCTTCGGCCCGAACGTGACGACCACGACCTCGCCGAGGCGCGCCTTGGTGTTCGTCCCGTTCTCGGTGAGCCGCAGGGCGGCCTCGAGCGCGTAGTCGTCGTACGGGCTGGCCTTCGGCTCGAGGCCCGTCGTGTCGATCTTACCCTGCGCGGAGAGCTTGATCTTGTTGAGATTCTCGGGGTCTGCGACCCGCTTGACTGCCACCAGGATCTTCACGGCCGAAGCCTCCCGTAGTGAATGGCGATTCAGTGCTTCAAGTAGAGGGAGACCCGCGCGCTGTCAACCCGACGCGTGCGTGACGCCGTCTTCGTGTGACGGTTGCCGCCCGGAGCGCCCGCAAACGGACTAGAGTCCCGGGCGCTCCGACCCTACGTCGCCCTCCCCAATGCCCCTCACGACGGACTTCCTGGTCATCGGCAGCGGCGTCGCCGGCCTCACCTTCGCCCTCGAGGCATCGGCGCACGGCGACGTCATCGTCCTCACCAAGCGCAGCGCGGACGAGTCGAACACGAAGTACGCGCAGGGAGGCATCGCCGCGGTGCTGAGCGACGCCGATTCGTTCGCGTCGCACATCGCCGACACGCTCGAGGCCGGCGCGGGCCTCTGCCACGAGCGCACCGTCGAGATCTGCGTGAAGGAGGGCCCGGCGCGCATCCGCGCGCTGCAGGCCATCGGCGCGCGGTTCGATCGCGCCGAGGATCCCGGCGCGGCCCGCGCCGATCTCGACCTGCACCTCGAGGGCGGCCACAGCGCCCGCCGCGTCGTGCACGCGGCCGACATGACGGGCCGCGAGGTGGAGCGCGCCCTGCTCGAGGCCGTGAAGAGCAGCGGGCGCATCCGGATCCTCGAGGACCACTGCGCCGTCGATCTCATCACGCTGGCCAAGTACGGCGGCCCGGACGTCTGTGCTGGGGCCTACGCGCTCGACGAGGGCAGCGGGCAGGTCGTCACGGTGCTCGCGCGGGCGGTGATCCTCGCGTCGGGGGGCGCCGGGAAGGTCTACCTCTACACGACCAACCCCGACGTCGCGACCGGCGACGGGGTCGCGATGGCGCACCGCGCGGGCGCCGAGATCGCGAACATGGAGTTCTATCAGTTCCACCCGACGTGCCTGTTCCACCCGCAAGCGCGCAGGTTCCTCCTGACCGAGGCGATGCGCGGCGAGGGCGCGACCCTGCGCCGGGTCGACGGCACGGCGTTCATGAAGAGCCACGACCCGCGAGGCGACCTCGCGCCGCGCGACGTCGTGGCGCGCGCGGTCGACTTCGAGATGAAGAAGACAGGCGCCGAGCACGTGCTGCTCGACATCACAGACAAGAAGCCCGCGTTCGTGCGCGAGCGCTTCCCCAACATCTACGAGGAGTGCCTGCGCTGGGGGGTCGACATCACCGCGCAGCCCATCCCGGTCGTCCCGGCGGCGCACTTCATGTGCGGCGGCGTCACCACCAACTTCGAGGGCAGGACCAGCATCCCGGGCCTCTACGCCGTCGGAGAGTGCGCCTGCACGGGCCTGCACGGCGCCAACCGCCTCGCGAGCAACTCGCTGCTCGAGGGTCTGGTCTTCGCGCACCGCGCCGCCGAGGCGCTGCGCGACGTCGACCGCAGCCAGCCGTGGCCCGACGTCCCGGAGTGGGAGACGGGTTCGGCGGGCCCCAGCGACGAGGCGGTCATCATCACGCAGAACTGGGACGAGCTGCGGCGCCTGATGTGGAACTACGTCGGCATCGTCCGCTCGACCTCGCGCCTTCGCCGCGCCTCGCGCCGCATCGCCCTGCTGCAGGAGGAGATCGCGGAGTACTACTGGAAGTACTTCGTGACGCGCGACCTGCTCGAGCTCAGAAATATCGCCACGGTCGCGCAGCTCATCGTCGAGTGCGCCGAGAGCCGCCACGAGAGCCGCGGCCTGCACTTCACCACGGACCACCCGAACGCCGACGCGAAGGCCGCCCGCGACACGGTGGTCAAGCGCGGGGTCCCGGCGCGGCTTCGCTGACGGTCGCGACGTGGCCGCCTCTCTTCGCCCCGACGAGACGCCGTCCCGGCCCATGTCGCCGCTCGCGGCGGCGCTGTGGTCGGTCGCGCTGACGATGGTCGTGGTGCTGGCCGTCTCGGCCACCGAGTCGGCGCGGCCGGGCGCCCAGGACGACATCATCAGCCTCGCCGCGTGCCAGGTCCTCGCGACCTCGCTCGTCGTGTTCGCGATGGTGCGGGTGCACGCGCGCGACGCCTCGCTCCGGGCGACCCTCGGCGTGCGGCCGATCGCCGTCCTGCACGTGCCGCTGTCCGTCGCGGCGGGCGCGGGGCTCTACCCGCTGCTGTCGACGATCGACGACGCGATCATGCGCCGCTTCCCCCTCGACGATCCGCAGGCGGTCGAGGGCCTGCAGAGGGTCCTGTCGTCGTCGTCGCGCGTGGGGCTCGTCCTCGCGGCGCTCGTGGTCGTGCCCGTCGCCCGGGAGCTGTTCTTCCGCGGCATCCTCTACGGCGGCCTGCGCGAGACGACGCCCGTGCGCTCCACGATCGTGGCCACGGCCGTCTTCTATGCGTGCGCGCTGCTCGAGCCGCAGCAGATGCCCACGGCGCTCCTGCTCGGGCTGGCGCTCGCGTGGCTGCGCGAGCGCAGCGGCACGGTGATCGCGCCGGTCCTGGCGCAGCTCGCCTACGGGGCGGTCGAGGGGATCCCCGTGCTGCGCGGCCGCGATCCGAGCGCCGACGTGACGTACGCGCCGCGGTGGATCCTGGGCGGCGCGCTCATCGCCGCGCTGGCGCTCGCCGGCATCGGCGCCGGAAGGAGAGGAGAGGCGGAATGAGGAGGACGTCGCTTGTCGTCTGCGCCCTGCTGGCGGGGTGCGCGCTCCCGCCCGGGCTGCCGCCGCCGCCTCCGGGGCCCCCCCCCGTGGTGCCGCCGCCTCGCGCCGACGCGCCGGTCGACGAGCCCGTCCCCGCCCTGCGCCTGCCCGCGGACGTCCGGCCGCTCTCCGAGGCCCTGGAGATGCACCTCGATCCGCGGCACGACCGCTACGCGGGGGCCGCCGACATCGACGTGCAGCTGCTCGCGGCGCGCAAGGTCATCTGGCTGCACGGCAAGGGCCTGAACGTCACGCGCGCGACGGTGACGCCCGAGGGCGGGCCCCCGGTCGACGCCGTCTGGCAGGCGCGCGATCCGAGCGGCTTCGCGGCGCTGTCGCTCGCCGGTACGGCGCCTGCGGGAAGGGCGCGCCTGCACCTCGAGTGGAACGCGTCGTACGGCCGCGGGCAGCACGGCCTCTACCGCGCGCGCGAGGCGGGCGTCGACTACGTCTTCACGCAGTTCGAGCCCACCGTCGCGCGGCAGGCATTCCCGTGCTTCGACGAGCCGGGCTTCAAGATCCCCTTCACGACCACGCTCGTCGTCCCGAAGGGGCAGGAGGCCATCGCGAACACGCACGAGGTCTCGCGGAGCGAGGACGCGTCGGGCGGCGTCCGCGTCACGTTCGCGCCGACGGCGGCTCTGCCGAGCTACCTCGTGGCCTTCGCCGTCGGTCCGTTCGACGTCGTGCCGGCGCCCGACGTGCCGCCGAACGCCGTGCGGACGCGCCCCGTGCCCCTCCGGGGGGTCGCGCCCCGGGGCCGCGGCAGAGAGATGGCGTACGCGCTCGCGCACGCCGGCGAGCTGCTCGCGGCGCTCGAGGGGCTCGTCGGCATGGAGTACCCGTTCGACAAGCTCGACTTCATCGCGGTGCCGGGCAAGGGCGGCGCCATGGAGAACGCGGGCGCGATCACCTTCGGCGAGCCGCTCGTGCTCTTCGACGAGGCCTCGGCGTCGGTGCAGCAGCGACGGAGCTACGCGGCGGTGGTCGCGCACGAGCTCGCGCACCAGTGGACCGGGGATCTGGTCACGCTCGCGTGGTGGGACGAGACCTGGCTCAACGAGGCGTTCGCGTCGTGGCTCGGGCCGGCGGCGGCGGACCTGTGGAACCCGGCGCAGCACCACGCCCTGGGGCTGGTGCAGTCGGCGCAGTATGCGATGGGCGTCGACGCCCTGGCGAGCGCGCGCGCCGTGCGCCAGCCGATCACGTCGACCGACGACATCGAGAACGCCTTCGATCCCATCACGTACAGCAAGGGCGCCGCCGTGCTGTCGATGTTCCAGCGGTGGGCCGGGGCGGCCGCGTGGCAGAAGGGGCTGCACGCCTACCTCGCCGCCCACGCCGGCGGCAACGCCACCGCGGACGACTTCCTGCGCGCCGAGAACGACGCGACGGGCAAGGACGTGCTCTCGGCCATGCACACGTTCCTCGACCAGCCGGGCGTGCCGCTCGTGGAGGCGACGCTCGAGTGCTCGCCCGGCGCCGGCGCGGCCGACGGCAGAGCCCCGCGCGGAGGCTCCGCGCGCGTCGCGCTCCGGCAGTCGCGCTTCGTCCCGCTCGGCGGAGTGGCGGACGCGTCTTCGACCTGGCAGATCCCCGTCTGCGTGCGCACCGATCGCGGCGCGGCGTGCACGCTGCTGGCGGAGCGCGAGGGCTCGCTCGACCTGGGGCCCGGGGCGCCCTGTCCGGCGTTCGTCCTCCCGAACGCCGACGGCGCCGGGTACTACCGGTTCGCGCTCGGCGCCCGGGACCTGGACGCCCTGCGCACGCGCGGCCTGCCGGTGCTCGACGCGCGCGAGAAGCTGGCCTACGCGACGAGCCTGCGCTCGGCGTTCTCGCGCGGCACGACGTCGTTCGCGGACGTGCTGCGCGCGGTGGCGCCGCTCGCCGGCGACGCGGAGCCCGCCGTCGCCGAGGAGCCGATGGGATACCTGACGCAGGCGCGCATGTGGCTCTTCGCGGACGTGACGCGGCGCGCGGCCGTCGAGCGCCATGCGCGCGACCTGTACGCGAAGGTGGCGCGCCGCCTCGGCTGGGTGCCCCGCGAGGGCGAGGACGACGAGACGCGCGCGCTGCGCGCCTCGGTGCTGCGCTTCCTGGCGACGACGGGGCTCGATCCCGCGGTCCGCGCGGAGGCCCGGCGGCGGGGGCGGGCGTACGTGGCCGGGGGCAAGATCCACCCGGAGGCGGTCGACGCGAACCTGGCGCAGGTGGCGCTCACGGTGGTGGGCGAGGAGGCCGACGGGGCCACGTGGGACGCCCTGCTCGCGCTGCTCCGGTCGAGCGAGGACGAGGCCGTCCGCGGGCGCCTGCTGCGGGCGCTGGCGTCGGCGCGCGATCCGGCGCTGGCCGTCATGGGGCGCGACCTCGTGCTCGAGCCGTCGCTGCGCGACACCGAGGTCCTGGTGCCCCTGTACGTGCAGGCGGGGCGCGACGAGACGCGCGACGCGGCGATCGCGTGGCTCGAGGAGCACTTCGAGGCCGTCGTCCAGCGGGTGCCGCGCCACCGCGCAGCCGCGCGGCTCTTCGGGGTCGTCGGCGCGGCGTGCGGCGACGAGCAGGCGCGCGAGATCGAGGCCTTCTACCGCCCCCGGGCCTCGGGGATCGAAGGGGGCCCGAGGGAGCTGTCGCTGGCGGTGGAGGGCGTGCGCCTGTGCGCCGCACGGCGGCGGGCGCACGAGGCGGGCGCGCGCGACCTGTTCGGCAAGCCTGGCCGCAAGGCGCCCTGACGCCCGGCCGGCCGCGGCGCCCCGGCTACGCCCCGCTCGACCCGAACAGCGGCTCGACGAGCGCGAAGTTCACGTTCGCCGCCAGCCGGTAGCGCGTCCGCCCGTACTCGCCGGCGTCCCTCACGCGCTCGATCGTCGCCGGATCCCCGAGCAGATCGCGCACGCGCGAGATGAGCACGCGCACCCGGTGCTCGGCGTCGGCGCTCTCGGGCCCGGGGCCGCCCGCGGCGCGCAGGATCTCGTCGGCGCTCAGCCCCTCCCGGGCCCGGCGCAGCAGCTGCACGACGAGCGGCTCGAGCGCGCGGCGGCGCTCGAGCGAGACCTCGCGGTCGTGCACGCGCAGGTGGTGGGCGAGCGTGTCGACGACGAGCGAGGCGCCCGCGGTCGCGCGCGCCATCTCGGCGTGCGGCACGCGCGTCACCCCCTGCGGCGTCGTCACGTAGATGAGCGTCTCGCCCTCGGTCGGCTCGGGCAGGGCGTCGAGGTCCTCCGACGAGGGGGGCACGCTCAGCCGGCCGCCCGACGCGCGGGCGCTCGGCGGGGGCAGGTTCGCCGCCGACGACGCGGCGCCCACGAGCGCGATCATTCGCTCGGCGTACCGCACGACGCGGCTGTCGCCGCTCCGGAGCGCGAGCTGCCAGAGCGCGGTCGACCCGACGCGGTCGGGGAACACCCAGCCGTGCTTGTCGCCGGAGAGGGCGGCGCGCTCGACGGCGGCCGCGGCCGTGGCGGCGGCGGCGAGGGCGAGCGCGCACCGGCCGACGACCAGGTTGAGCGAGCCGGTGACGAACGCCTCGGGGAGCTTCTCGGCGTGCGCGGCGGCGTGGTCGAGCGCCTCGCGGATCTGGCCGCACGCCTCCAGCGTGCGCGCGCGCGTGGCCAGCAGATCCTGCTCGTCGATCGCGTCGACCACCGCCAGATCGGCGCGCAGCTTCTCGGCCTTGCTCAGCCACTGGCGCGCCGCCTGCGCGCGCCCGAGCATCGCCAGCGCCCAGGTGCGGTGCTCGGCGAGCTGGTAGCGGAGCATCGGGTGGTCGATGTCCCCGAGGACCACGAGCGCCTCGTCGATCGCGTGCAGCGCCGCGTGCGGGCGGTCCGACGCGATCTCGACGATCGCCAGCACGTCGTGCGCGTCGGCGTGCCGCCACCCGGCGGCGAGCTCGCGCGCGATGCCGATCGCCTGCGTCGCGTGGAGCCGGCCCTCGTCGAAGCGCCCGATGCTGCCGAGCGCGATGGCGAGGTTGCCGTGGGCGCTCATCGACGCCGTGCCGCGCGCCGCGGCGCGGGCCAGGGCCGTCGCGTAGTGCTTGGCCGCCGTCCGCGGATCGGCCAGGCGCATCGAAAGGTGCCCCAGCGTCATCGCCACCGGCGCGCGCCAGGCGCCGTCCTCGAGGCGCTCGGCGACGTGCTCGGCCAGGCGAAGGCCGTTGGACGCGTTGCCGACGCGGTTGAGCTTGAGGTCGAGCTGCGCCTGCGTGAGGTGCATGTCGAGCTGCTCGCGCAGGCCGCTGCCCTTGGGTGCGGCGGTGAGCGCCCGCCCGGCCAGGCGAAGCTCGGCCTCGGCGTGGTCGCCGCGGCCGCCGATCGTCGCCAGGATGGCGCGCTCGATCGCCAGACGCGCCGCGTCGAGCGGGTTCCACGACGCCGGCGCGCTCGGCAGCGACGCCGCCACGTCGCGCGCCCGGTCGATCCGTCCCGTCTCGCGGTACGCCCGCAGGAGGCGGACGGCGAGGGTGGCGTCGATCCGGGTGCGCCCCGACAGGACGCTCTCGATCCACGCGGCGATGAACGGCGCCTCGTCGGCCGCCGCCAGGCGGTCGAGCAGCTGCGCCGCCGACCCGATCGAGATGCCGTCGGCGCCCGGCAGGCTCGAGCCCGGCGGCAGCGCGCGGCGCGGATCGGGGAGCGTCCCCGAGCCCGGCGGGGAAGGCACCGACGCGCGCGGCGCCGGCACCGAAGGCGGCGCGGGGACGCTCGCGCGGAGCCCCATCTGCGACGGCGTCCGCGAGGACGGGAGGCCGTTGCCGCAAGGGGGCGGGTCGGAGGAGAGGGTGGGGGGCGGTACGAACGCGCGCCGCGCCATCGGGGCTCAGGATACCCCGGAACCGACGTCGAGTCTCGTTCGCCGCACGACTGGTGATGAGACGCCTCGGTCGGCGTGCAGGTGGAGCGCCGACATGTCGTGCGGCACCTCAACCCTGGTCGGTCACCGGCCGGGTCCCGACGCGGTAGAGCACGCCGCCCATGACCACGAAGGCCGCCACGCCGAGCAGCGCGTAGCCGCCTCCGCCGAGCGACGCCGCCAGCGCCGCGCCCCGGTTGAGCCGGTCGAGCGCGTCCTCCATCTTCGCGGCGAACACGGAGTAGACAACCCCCGCGAGCGCCCCGCCCGCCACCAGGCCCGTGGCGAAGAGGTTGCCGGGGCCGAGGTCCTCCTCGGCGGCGTGGGAGGCCTCGTGCGGCGACCGGGTCTTGCGCTCGGCCAGGTAGCGCACGAAGCCCCCGACGAAGATCGGCAGCGTCGTCGACAGGGGCAGGTAGGCGCCGACGGCGAAGGCGAGCGACCTCACGCCGCAGAGCTCCATCGTGATCGCCACGAACACGCCCACCAGGACAAACTGCCAGTCGAGGTTGTGGGCGAGCAGCCCCCGGGTGAGCGTCGCCATGAGCGTGCCCTGGGGCGCGGGGAACTTCTCGCCGATGGCGTGGACGACGAGCCCCGTGGCCGGATCGACGTGCGCGTTGTCGAGCACCTGCACCGTGACGCCGATGACGAGCGAGGCGGCGACGGCGCCGATGAGCAGGCCGATCTGCTGCGCGCGCGGCGTCGCGCCGACCAGAAACCCCGTCTTGAGATCCTGGCTCGTGGCGCCCGCGTTGGCGGCGGCGATGCACACCATGCCCCCGACGCAGAGCGCCATCGGCTGGTAGGCGTCGCCTGTCCACCCGAACGCGACGAAGAGCAGGCACGTCGCCATGAGCGTGGCGATGGTCATGCCCGAGACCGGGTTGGAGCTCGTGCCGATGATGCCGACGATGCGGCTCGAGACCGTCACGAAGAAGAACCCGAAGACGACCATGATGACGCCGAGCAGGAGCTTCGCCGGCAGGCTCGTGCCCGGGATGAAGGGCAGCAGGGCCACGATGAGCACCAGCGCCACGCTGCCCGCGCCCACGATCCAGATCGGCAGATCGCGCTCGGTGCGGCGCACGGGCCCCTCGGCGGCCGCGCCCTTGCCGCGCAGGCTCGCCAGGCTGCCCTTGAAGCTCGAGACGATGGTGGGCATCGTCTTGAGGAGCGTGATGAACCCCCCTGCGGCCACGGCGCCCGCGCCGATCTGGCGCACGTAGGCGAAGTAGATGGCCATGTTGAGGGCCCGGAAGGTGTGGTCGGCCTCGACGTACCCGAACTTCGCCGCGGGGTAGCCCAGCTTGAGGAGCTGCGCGGCGATCGCCTCGCCCGGCACGAGCGACGCGAGCAGCGGGATGAAGCCGAGCCACGCGAGCACGCCGCCGGCGACCAGCAGCCCCGCGTTGCGGATGCCCAGGATGTAGCCGACGCCCATGTACTCGGGCGTGATGTCGGCGTTGATCGTCGCGGCCGGGAAGATCGTGCTCTTCGCGCTCGAGACCCACGTCGGCGTCTCCGCGATGACGCCGGCGACCTTCTGCAGCAGGGCGTAGACGATGGCGAAGCCCAGGCCCTGGTACGCCGTGCGGGCGAGCCGCCCGCCCTTCTCGCCGGCGATGAGCACCTGCGCGCAGGCGGTGCCCTCCGGGTACGGCAGCGTGGCGTGCTCGCCGACGATGAGCGCGCGGCGCAGCGGGATCATCATGAGCGTGCCGAGCACGCCGCCCAGCAAGGCGAGCGTGAAGATCGTGCCGTAGCTGAAGTAGGACGTGCCGATGCTCTGCCCCGTGGCCGGATCGCGCGCGAGGAAGAGAAAGCCCGGCAGGGTGAAGACGACGCCCGACGCGATCGACTCGCCCGCCGAGCCGATGGTCTGCACGATGTTGTTCTCGAGGATCGTCGAGCCGCCGAGCTTCTTGAGGAGGCTGATCGACAGGACCGCGATGGGGATGGACGCCGAGACCGTGAGCCCCGCCTTGAGGGCGAGGTAGACCGTCGAGGCCCCGAAGAGCAGGCCGAAGAGCGCGCCGACCACCACCGCCTTGGGCGTGAACTCGCGTACGGTCTGGTCGTCCGAGATGAACGGCTTGAACGGGGCGGGATCGGGCATGGCGCCCCCCCACGGCTACCACACGGGGCCCGTGGAGTGGGCCGCCCGGTACGAGGAGCGCGTGGGCGGGCGCGCGCGCGACTGTGCTATTCGTGGGCCCATGGACGAGCTTCTGACCGTCGCGACGTTCCCGGACGTGGCCGAGGCCGAGCTCGCGAAGGAGCGCCTCGAGAGCGAGGGGATCCGCGCCTTCGTGCTCGACGCGCAGGCGGGCGGCGTCATGCCCTACCTCGCGCAGAGCGGGGGCGTGCGCGTGCAGGTGGCGCACGAGGACGCCGTGCGCGCCCGCGAGGTCCTGGGGACGTGAGCGACCGGCGGGGCGCCCCGCGGGGGGCCCTGGATGCGCTGACGCGCGCGCTGCGACGCCCCGGGATGCGCGGACGCAGTGCCCCGCGCGCCGGGCC
>JAJYCT010000010.1 GCA_021778125.1 Myxococcales bacterium | reverse complement strand
GGCGCCGGGAGCGCGCTCGGGCCGGGCGAGTCGCGCGCGCTCGACGGCCTGCACCTGTCGCTCGGCGACGTGAGCGCGGGCCTCGACGCGTACGCGCGCGCGGTGGCGGCGGCGCACCCGCCGGCGGTGACGCGCCACGCGCCGCTTCGCGGCTGGGGCTCGTGGAACCTGTACTACGCGCCCATCACGTCCGCGGAGCTGCTCACCGAGGCGTCGTGGGTCGCCGCGACGCTCGAGCCCCTCGGGCTCGCCGACGTCCTGCTCGACGACGGCTACGAGACGCACTGGGGCTCGTGGACGGCCGCGCCGGCGTTCGGCGCGACGCTGGGCTCGGTCGCGGCGCAGGAGCAGGGCCTCGGGCTGCGGCCGGCGATCTGGATCGCGCCCTTCTATGTCGACACGAGCGATCCGAGGATCGCCGCGCACGCCGACTGGTTCGTGCACGACGCGAGCGGCGCGCTGCGCACGTACGACAACTTCGGCCCGACGAGCGCCGCGCTCGACGTGACGAATCCCGCGGCCGTGACCTTCGTCACGCAGACGCTGCAGGGCCTCTACGCCTCGGGTTTCCACACGCTCAAGATCGACTTCCTGCTCGGCGGCGCGATCGAGGGCGTGCGGCAGGCGCCCGTGACGTCGCTCGAGTCGTACGCGCGCTGGATGAAGGTCGTGCGCGATGCCGTGCCGGGCGCGCACCTGATCGGCTGCGGGGCGCCGATGCTGCCGTCGGTCGGCTGGGTCGACAGCATGCGCATCGGGCCGGACATCGCGTACACGACACACCAGACGCCGAGCACGCCGTTTCTCATGGCCGAGGCGCGCCACGTCGCGATGCGCGCGATGACCGACGCGTGGTGGTCGCTCGATCCGGACGTGGTCCTGCTGCGCGGCGCCGACCTCAC
Source organism: Myxococcales bacterium (assembly GCA_021778125.1). Classification (GTDB taxonomy): domain Bacteria; phylum Myxococcota_A; class Polyangia; order Polyangiales; family Polyangiaceae; genus Palsa-1150. The sequence continues at coordinate 36,941 of JAJYCT010000010.1, read as the reverse complement.
CGACGCCGAGGCGTGGACCGTGGTCGTCTACTCGGTGCTGGCCGGGGGCCACTACCTGCTCGGCGACGGCCGGCAGACGAGCGATCTGCGCCGCGCATTCGCGCTGTCGTCCGACGTGCTCGCCCTCGCGGGCGACGGCGTCGCCGCGCGCGCCCTGGACCTGACGGCCGCCGCCGATCCGGCGATCATCCCGAGCCCGCTGCTGTCGGGCAAGACGGTCACGGCCGTGCCGCACGTGTGGCGCAAGACGACCGCCGCGGGCAAGCACGGCGCGCTCGCGGTCTTCGCGTGGGACACGGACGGCTACTCGGCGAGCGTGACGCTGCCGGCGGGCGCCGAGGAGATCGTCGCGCCGAGCGCGCCCGGGCCGACGACGCGCCGCGCCGCCGGCGGCGATCGAGCCGTCACCGTCGGGCAGTACGGCGCGCGCCTGTTCGTCTGGTGACCCTCTCGCGCGGCCGGGGTGGGCAGGCGCAGGAACGCCCGCCGCGCGCCCGAGCGGCCGGGCGAGAGCGGGGCGCCCTGACGGGCGCGGCCCGCGGTCAGTCGCCCTCGGGGCCGAGCAGGCTCGCGAGCTGCTCGAGCGCCAGCGGGGAGAGGTCCACGAACTTGAGCCCCACGTCGAACCTCGCGGGGCCGCCGCGCGGCAGGGGGTCGATCCAGACCACCTGCGCCGTGTACGTCACCGGCTCGGTGCCCGAGAGGAAGAACTCCATCTTGACGAGCTCCCCCACGCGGTACTTGTCGTCGCTGAAGACGCGCACGCCCCCGAGGCTCAGGTCGACCGGCTGGCGGCGGCGCGCGAGCAGGCTCACGCCTGCCGGCCGGCAGTAGACGGGCGCCTGGATCCGCCGGTAGCGACGACGCTCGCTCATCCCCTCTCCAGGCTCTCCAAGATCCGGCCCGCGCGCAAGCGGCACCGGCCCCCCCGGCTCGTTCCCCCCTGCGTCCGTCATCCGGCGGGGGACGCCGCCCGCTCGAGGTCCTGGAAGAAGGCGATGAGATCGGCCTCGCGGTACCCCCGGACGAAGAAGCGGATCACCCGGCCGATGGGCCAGACGCGGGTCCCGGGCGGGACCGTCATGGCCCAGTGCCCCGGGGCCTCGGGCGAGAGGTCCACCCAGGCCGCGCCGAGCGACCGAGCCAGGATCTCGCTCAGCAGGGCCCCGTGGCGGGTGAGGTCGATGTCGAGCTGGCGCTGGCGCTTCGGGTCCAGGGGGCCCTCGGCGAGGCGCCGGCGGAGGTGGCGCTGCATGGCGTCGAGCGCCGTCACGTCGGTGAGCAGCGTCGTCCCGTACCAGAGCCGGTAGTCGCGCCCGAGGCTGCGCGAGAGGCGCGTCATCGCGATGCGGGCCTCGCCCGGCGTGCGCGGCACCACCCCGGCGTCGAGCAGGTCCTCGGACAGCCCGGGCGGCAGCGCCAGCGTCTCGACGATCTCCGGTCGCGGCGGGCGGCGGGGCAGCTCGACCTCGACGGTGACCTCGATGTCCTCGGAAGGCGGCAGCGAGCCTCCCGGCGGTAGCTCGCGCTCGGCCTCCGCCTCCAGGACGATCACGGGCGTCGGGTGGATGGGCGGCGGCGGGCTCGTCGACTCGTGGGTCGTGGGCGTGGCCTCGAGGACCTCGAGTGCCGCGATGCGCAGGCCGTCGGACGCAACGCGGTCCTCGACGATCATCCGCGCGAAGTGCCTCGCGTAGCCCAGCTCGCCCGCCGCGAGCCACGCGCGCGCCGCGAGCATCGCGAGATCGGGCACGAAGGACGACCGCGCCACGAGCGCCGAGAGCGACCGCGCCACCGCGAGCAGGTGGTCCTCGCCCTGGAGCAGCTCGGTGTGGCGCCGCAGGTCGGTGAAGTCCGGCAGCGGATCGAGCGGCGGGAGCGTCGCGCCACGCGGGGCGCCCGCGGCGGGCGAGAGCCGGGGCGGCGACGAGGCGGGGCGCGACGAGGTCCGCTCGGTGACGGGTCCGTCGTCGGCGTCGGGCGGCGCGACGGGAGGTGGGGTGGAGCCGGTCCGCGCGATCGCGGTGGCGAGCGCCTGGAGGCGGGCCGGCGCGGGCGAGATGGCGGCGCGCGCGCGCAGCGAGCGCAGCACCTCCTCGCGGACGTCGGCCACGTCGCTCGACGGCGGCGGCACCGACGCGACCGCCTGTTGCTCGCGGAGCACCTTCGGCAGGCGGTGCACCCCCTCGAGATCGACGCGGTGCCAGGTGCGCTGCGCGGTACGCCCCCGCTCGTTGAAGCGCGCCGTCAGCAGGCGCACGGGTACGTCCTCGCGCGCCTCGTCGAGCACGAGCAGGAGGTGCAGCGCCTGGAACAGGATCGACGCGTCGCGGAGCGGGCAGCGCGCCGCGAGCGCGTCGAGGTCGAGCCACACGCCCGTGTAGCGACCGCGCTCGGCGCGGTACGCGCCGCCCTCGAAGGCCTCGTACGCCCCGAGCTGGTCGAGCACATCGCGGACGCCGGGGCTGCGCGCCAGCGAGCGCAGGTGCCGGGACCGGAGGGCGAGGAAGGCGCCGCGGGCGAGGTCGGCGGTGACGCCGGCCTCGAGCAGCCGGGCGCGGGCGAAGCCGGCGGTCGTGAGGTAGCCGTCCTCGCGGATGCCGGGCCCCGGCAGGGCGGACAGCAGGACCTCGGATCGATCGAAGAGGGCGAACTCCGCCTCGAGCAGGCCGTCGTCGCACCGCGACACGACTCGCTCGCCGACGAGGAGGCTCGACAGAGGGACGTTCACGTGATCGCCATCAGGGTACGCGCGCAGGCGCGGAGATCTCGCGAGCGGAGAGGCGAGCAGGATAGCAAGGCGCGCGGGTTCTCGCAGGGCGCGTTTCGCGGGTTGGCCGACGCTCGTTGGCCGCGGGCACGAGTCGCGATATGAGCGTGCCATGCGGCTGGTGCGCGACGTCGTCTCGGGATCCATCGTGCGTCTGGCTCTCGTGCTCCTGGGGCTCGCGGCCTGCTCCAGCCCGGGACAGTTCGTCTGGGTGGCGCAGCTGCCGGCGCAGTACACCGCGCGGCCGTCCGAGAAGGACTACCGGATCCGCGACGGCGACATGCTGAACGTCAAGGTCTTCAACCAGGAGGCGATGTCGACGCGCGAGCGAGTGCGCAGCGACGGCCGCGTCGCCCTGCCCGCGCTGGGCGACGTCGACGTGCGGGGCAAGCGCCCGGCCGACCTGAAGCAGCAGCTCGAGGAGAAGCTCAAGGGCTACGTCAACGCGCCCAGCGTGACCGTCTCGATCGAGGAGTTTCAGCCGATCCAGGTGTCGGTCCTGGGCGAGGTGACCCACCCCGGCTCGTTCGCCCTCGACCCGAGGGCCACGGTCGCGCAGGTGCTCGCGAGCGCGGGGGGGCTCACCGACTACGCCTCGCGCGACGGGATCTACGTCGTGCGGGCGGGCCCGCCGCCGCTGCGGGTCCGCTTCACGTACGAGGATCTGTCGCGCGGCATTCCCCCGAGCCAGGCCTTCGTGCTCCAGGACGGTGACCTCGTCGTCGTGGAGTGACGCGGCGGTGCCTCACTCCGGCAGCACGTACGCCGTGTAGACGTGCAGGCAGAGCAGGCTCCAGACCAAGGCGGAGAGCGCCATCGAGACCCACAGGACGCGGATCGCGGCCTTCGGGCGTGACCGCTTCGACAGCACGAGCGGGAGCACGATGCTGAGGAGCACGATGGAGAGAGGGATCTGGTGGACCACGCGTGGTCGCCTCTCAGGCCACCGCCGGCGGCGGCGCCGGCCTCGGGCGGGGGACGCCCGCGCCTTCCGGCCACACGCCGGAGGCGACGGGGAGCCGGAGCGCCAGTGCCACGGTCGTGGCGAGCGTGTACATCGTGACCGGAGAGAAGGAGCCCATGTCGCCGTACCACTGGTTGGCGCAGGCCACGATCTGCATGACCCCCGCGGAGCCCATGTACGCGTCGAGGGGCCGGACCGCGTTCCTCGCCACGCGCGCGTGGAAGAACGCTGCCATGGGGAACATCATCCAGTAGCCCATGAAGCCGAGGTACCCGGTGTACGCGAAGAGGCCGAGGACGCTGTTGTGCGGGACGTACGGCCAGAGCTCGAAGAAGTAGATCTGGTAGCGGCTGGAGACCTCGACGTACTTGTGCCCCCAACCGCTGCCGAGCCAGAAGCCGTGGCGAGAGATGGTGGCGATGAGCCCGAGGTTCTCCATGTTGCGCGCCTTGGTCGAGGCATCCTGCTCGGTGGAGACCGTCTGGAACGCCCGAAGAGGGCGGAAGATGCCCTCGGGCCGACCCCAGCCGATCGCCACGTACAGGAGGACGACGGGCATGGCGACCACGAAGGCGCGCCTGAGGCGGCGCTTCGCCTTGCTCGCGGGCAAGAGGGCATAGAGCGTCAGCAGGGCGCCGATGAGGCTCACCCAGGCCAGGCGCCGGTTGTTGAACTGGATCGCCGCCAGGAAGAGCGGGATGAGCACGGCCGACAGGGCGCGGTTGCGCACCGTCGGGTACTGGATCGACAGGAGCACGAGCATCGCGATGCTCGACGCCCAGAGGATCGTGTCGTCGTGGCTGCCCTCGTAGCCCTCCGACAGGACGCGCCCCGTCTTGATGTACGCCAGGTGGAAGACGACGCACCAGACGGCGTGAAGCACGCCTGCGGCGGTCAGGGCCTTGAAGAGCCCGCGGAAGTGCTCCGCGGTCCGGTGCGTGGCGGCCACCGTGAACGCCGCCAGGATCGTCGACGCGGGCAGGTAGGCTTGCCAGCCGGCGAAGCGCCCCACGCCGCCCGTGGCCAGGCCGTAGCCCAGGGCGAACAGCGTCGCGCCGAGCGCGCCGAGGAGCGTGCGCTTCATCGGCGCCACGGTGCGCACCTTGAACGCCCCCCGCGCCACGGAGACGGCGAGGAGGACGAGGAACGCCAGGTCGAGCGGGCGCACGGACGCGATGGGCTTCTCGAGCAGCCACGGCCGCACCCAGTCGAACGGCGCATACAGGTGCAGCGCGTAGACGCTCCGCGACTCGTCGACCCACACCAGGAAGAGCAGGATCTGGACGAGGCGGCGCACGGCTGGGGTGCGAGCCTAGCAAATCGCGGCGTGCCCCCACCGGAGAGGACACGCCGCAACCTCCCGAAGGGGGATCAGTGCTTGATCGTGTCGAACAGTACCTTGGCCGGAAGCGTGGCAGTCTTCGTCGCGCCCGCGGGGTCCACCCAGGGCCACGGGTTCGTTCCGAAGAACGCGGGCGGGTCGACGAGGTAGAGCGACGGCGGCATCGTCGTGAGGGCCACCGTCGGGTCGTCGATGACCGAGCTCGTGACGTAGTCGAAGTTGCCGTGACGCAGGACGGTCGGCGCGACCTTCGCGAGGGTCGGATAGGGCGTCTCGTTGACGTCGAAGGTCGAATACCCCCCCGGCATGCTTTCGTTGCCCAGGCGGAACATCGCGACGTACTGCGACCCGATGTATCCGCCCGCCGTCCGGGGCGGGTTGACCGGGTCGTTCTCGGAGACGTTCTCGTAGTAGGCCGGCGTACCCACGTACGGACCGGCCGTCGACGCGAGGCCCGGCAGGCCCAGCACGTTGCCGAAGATGTTGGAGTAAGCGCCGCCGCCGGCGTTCAGCGTGAACGCGGCCTGGCTCCCCCACTGCACGTTGATGAGCGCGGGATCCTGGTGCTGCCCGAGCACGCGATTGCGGAGGTAGGTGAGCGGCCCGGCGCCGCCCCAGGTGTTGGCCAGCCCGATGGAGCCGCACAGGTTGCCCTCGACGAGCTCCATGTACGAGTAGACCATGTGCGAGTCGATGTCGGGCTCCATCCAGTACGCGGCCGCGGAGTCCTGGGCGCCGTCGATGTAGTTGTACGCGACGACGTTACCGCCGCCGGCCGCCCGGAACAGGAACGGCTTGTTGAAGAAGTAGATGATGTTGTCCTCGACGAGCGAGTCGGTCGTGTAGGGGTCGAGCGTCAGCCCGTAGCTTCCGCCCCCCTGCGAGTACCCCGTCGCGTTGTGGAAGTCGTTCTCGCGGACCTCGGCACGACGGGAGAGCCAGAAGGACGTCGGGCTGCTGCTCGTGTCCGATTCGGAGCCCGTGATCCAGCACTCGTCGCAGAAGGTGGCGGTGACAGCGGAGTTCGGGTTCACGAAGCGAATCCCCTCGATGCCCGCCCGGCGTGTCACCGCGGGGGCGCGCGCGACGACGGCGGCGTTGGCGGTCGTGAAGTCCATGTGCAGCACCCCGTCGATCGTGAGCGTGTTGCCGGAGACGGCGGCGATCTTGACGGTCTGGCCGCGCGAGTGGCGCGTCCCATCCGGATCGATCCAGAGCAGGAAGTCACCCCCGGTCGACGGAGGAGGCATGACCGTCGCGTCGTCGCGCATCGAGACGAGGGCGAGATCGCCCGGCGCATACGCGGACGCGTCGGCCACCTGCAGGGAGCTCGTCCCCTTGCTGCCGTCAGTCGTCAGCAGCGTGTGCGCGGTCATCGTCGAGTAGATGACGTGCTGCGGAGGCCAGCCCCCCATCAGGACGTAGAGGCTGCTGCCCTTGATGATCGTCTGTCCGCCTCCCGCACCGCGCAGCGAGATGCCCTTGTTCACGACGATGGGGTTGCCCCAGAGGAAGGTACCCGCGGAGAGCGCGACGACCTGGCCCTCGGGGCATCCGTTGACGGCCGTCTGGACGGCCTGCGTCGAGTCGGTCGAGCCGTTGCCATAGTCGCTCGCGTTGACCGTGGCGCAGACCGTCGTCCGCGTCGGGATCCCCCCGTCGACCCCGGGCTCCCAGCGCGTGACCCGCGAGGGATCCACGAGCCCGACGACCGCTGCGGCGCGCACCGAGCTGCTCGAGGAGGTGGCGACCACGTGGTACGTGCCCGCCGTCGCAGGCGCCGTGTAATGGCCGGAGGCGTCGATGGTGCCGCCGCCGGACTCGGTCACGCTCCACGCGAGGCCCTGGACGACCGCCCCGGAGTCCAGCGCGATGCCGGCGAACGCGACGGACTGCCCGGGCAAGAGGACGGGAACGCGCGGCGTGATCTTGAAGGCGGCAACCTGTCCCGGCGTGCCCGAGCTGGAGCCGGAGCTGGAGCCGGAGCTGGAGCCGGAGCTGGAGCCCGAGCTGGAGCCCGTGCTCGAGCCTGAGCCCGAACCGGAGACCGTGCCGGAACCGGAGCCCGTGCTCGAGCCCGAGCCCGAACCGGAGACCGTGCCGGAACCGGAGCCCGTGCTCGAGCCCGAGCCCGAACCGGAGACCGTGCCGGAACCGGAGCCCGAGCTGGAGCCCGAGCCCGAACCGGAGCCCGTGCCCACGATCGAGCCGGGGCCCGTGCCTGCGCCCGCGCCGGTCTGTACGTCGGCCGTCGCGGGGCTCGGAGAAGAGCAGCCCAGAGCGGGCGTGCAAGAGGCCGCAACGACAGCGGCAGCGAGGAACAGGTTGCGCGGATTCTCCATGGTACCTCCAGGAAACAGAGCGGGTCTGGTTGGTAACCTTCACGGACATGGGCTTGCCACGCGTGCGTGAGGCTCAGCTTCGAGATCGGTCGCAGCGTGTGCCGCGATGGCAGGACGGGTCCGACGAGCGCGCCAAGCAGCGCGAGCAAGCCCAAGTCGGCGAGAACCATGGGGTGTCGCCGCGCGCGAAGAACACGGCCGCCAACGCGGCGCTGTCGAGGCGCGGCTCGACGAGCACGAGCTCGCGGCGGCCGGCGCCGACGTCGGCGATCGCCCTGGTGGCGGCCGGCCAGGAGTGCGACGCTGCACCGTCGTGAAGACGTGGACGCGCCGCCTCGTGGGGGCACTCGGGCTGGCGTATCCGATCGCGCTGCTCGGCGTCTGGCTGACGCTCCGCACCGTGGGCGAGGCGTGGTGGGTCAGCACCGTGGGCCTCTACCTGCCGCGGATCGTCTTCGGCGCCCCGTTGCTCGCGGTGGCCGCCGCGCTCTTCCGACTGCGCATGCGCCGCCTGCTTGTGGCGCAGGCCGCGAGCGCGCTGCTCGTCGTGTTTCCGATCATGGGGTTCGTGCTGCCCTGGCCGGTCTCGCGCGACGCGGAGAGCCCGACGGTGCGCGTCTTCAGCCTCAACGCGGACTCGGGGCGAGAGGGCATCGATCGCATCGTCGAGGAGATCGCGCGCCTGTCGCCCGACGTCGTGCTGCTCCAGGAGGTCTACGGCGACGAGACGTTCGCCACGCTCCTACGCGCGACCTATCCGACGGTGGAGACGTCGGGGCAGTTCGTGCTCGCGACGCGCTTCCGGCTGTTGCGCACCGTGGAGCCCGAGAAGGTCCCCTACGCGGGGCAGCTGCGGTCGGCGCGCTTCATCAAGTACGACCTCGACACGCCGCTCGGCCCCGTCTCTTTCTACAGCGTGCACCCGGTCTCGCCGCGCGACGGGTTCACGACCCTGCGCGGCCACGGGCTGCGCCAGGAGATCGAGACGGGGCGCCTCTTCGAGGGGACCACCGCGCACCGCCTCGAGATCAACACGGGCCTGCGCGCCCTGCAGGTGCAGACGTTCGCGGAGGCGGCGCGCCGGGAGCCCGGGCCGGTCGTCATCGCGGGCGACACGAACCTGCCCGACTCGAGCCCGCTGCTGCGGCGCGCGCTGTCGGCCTACGAGGACGGCTTCGCCCGGTCCGGCTGGGGGTTCGGCTACACGTTCCCCACCAACAAGTGGCGCCCGTGGATGCGCATCGACCGCGTCCTCGCGAGCCACGCGCTGCGCTTCGTGCATTTCGAGGTGGGGCGTGCGGTCGTGTCCGATCACCGCTACGTCGTGGCCGATCTGCAGCGCGGCTCGTAGGCGCGGCCATCGCGCGGCGCGCTCAGGTCGTCCGTTTGCGGGTCTGGCGGGCGCGCCGCGCCACCTCTCCCGTCACGACGGCAGGATCGCCCGGTAGAACGCCTCGAGGCTCCGCGTGACGGCGTCCCACGAGTAGCGATCTTCGACGAGCGCCCGCCCCTTCCGTCCCAGGCGACGCCCGAGCTCCCGATCCGCGAGCAGGCGCACGAGCCCGTCGGCGAAATCGGGCGCCGCGTCGGCCAGCAAGATGTTGTCCTCGTGCACGACGTCGATACCCTCGGCGCCGAGGGCGGTCGACACGATGGGCTTCGCCATGGCCATGGCCTCGAGGATCTTGAAGCGCGTCCCGCCGCCGACCCGGAGCGGCGCGATCACGACCTCGGCCGACGCGAGGTGCGGGCGCAGGTCGTCGACGACGCCCGTCACCTCGACGCGCGGACCGCGGTGGGCGAGGACCTCGGGCGTGGGGCGCAGGCCGACGATCTTCAGGCGCGCGTCGGGGCTGCGCTGGGCCACGCGCGGCCACACGTCGCGCAGGAAGAACGCGAGGCCGTCGCTGTTGGGGAAGTAGTCGATGACGCCGAAGAACAGGATCGTCCGCCCGTCGGCGGGAGGATCGGAGGGCGAAGGCTGGAAGAAGCGCACGTCGACCGCGTTGGGGATGACGGCAGAGCGCACGCCAGGCACCAGGGCGCGCGCGCGCGACTCGTCGAGCGCCGACGTGAAGAGGAGGCCGTCAAAGGTGCGCCACGCGACCGTCTCCTCGTGGCGGACCTTGGGCCAGTTGACCCCGTTGAAGACGCTGCGCGAGAGCCCCAGCCGCGAGGCGGCCATCTGGCGCACCAGATCGAACTCGATGTTGTGCTGGTCGACGACGCGCGCGGGGCGCCGGGCCCCCGGCGGCGCCGCCGTGAGCCGGTAGTTGGCCAGGTACGGCGTCTCGACCTGCACGACGTCGAAGGGGCGGCTCGTCAGCATGCGTGCAAGCGCCTCGTGCAGCGCGGGCAGGTCGTAGAGGCGGCGCTCGTAGCTGCGCGTCGAGGCCAGCGACCGGAGCTGCCCGGCGCGCTTCTTCCAGCCGATCTCGTCGTGAGACGGTACGAGGACGACCTCGCGGCAGTAGGCGCTCATCGCGCGGCGGGCCTCGTCCGCGTCCATGTCCGGACCGACCAGCGAGACCGCCGTGACGTCGTGGCGCCGCGAGAGCGACTCGAGGATCCCGTGGATCCGGCGCTGCGCGCCGTAGCGCGCAGGGCTAGCGGGGAACACCGTCACGAAGAGCAGGTCGAGGCGTTCGCGGCCGGCAGGGCTCATGAGCGTGCGGTGGGTATACCTCAGGCGCACGGCGCGACGAAGCCCACCGGCGCGTGACTCGCGGCGCCATCCGTGGTCTGGTGCGAGCCTCTCGGCCATGTGCGGTATCGCTGGCATCCTCGGGCGCGTGGGCCCGGCCCAAAGAGACGCGCTCCATCGCATGAGCGACGCCATGCTGCACCGCGGCCCGGACGCCGCGGGCGTCTGGGAGTCGCCGCCGGACGCGCGCGGCTTCGGCGCGATGCTGGCGCACCGGCGCCTGTCGATCCTCGACCTCTCGCCGGCCGGCGCGCAGCCGATGGTCGATCCGGTGACGGGCCACGTCCTCGTCTACAACGGGGAGGTCTTCAACTACGTCGCGCTGCGCGACCGGCTCGTCGCCGAGGGCCAGTCGTTCCGCTCGACGGGCGATACGGCCGTGATGCTCCGCGCGCTCGGCACCCACGGGCGCGAGGCCGTGGCGTGGCTGCGCGGGATGTTCGCCTTCGCCCTGTGGGACCCCGGCGAGCGAACGCTGCTGCTCGCGCGCGATCCGCTCGGCATCAAGCCCCTGTACTTCGCGCGAGGCGAGGCGGGCGGGGACTGGTCGCTCGTCTTCGCCTCGGAGGTGCGCGCCCTGCTCGCCTCGGGCCTCGTCCGCGCGCCGCGCCTCGCCCCGCACGCGACCGCCTCGGTCCTCTGGAACGGCTTCATCATGGGGCCCGACACGGCCGTGGCGGGCATCGAGTCGATGTCGCCGGGCGAGCTACGCGTCTTCGGCGCCGCCGGTCGGCAGGAGTTCGTGGAAGACTACCACGTGCTGCCCGAGCCGAAGCGTGCCCCACCCGTCGACGAGCGGGAGCTCACCCGTGCGCTCGACGAGTGCGTGGGGCTGCACCTGGCGAGCGACGTGCCGCTCGGCGTGTTCCTCTCGAGTGGCGTCGACTCGTCGGCCGTCGCGAACCTGGCGCAGCGCGCGGGGCGCGGCCCGGTCCACACGTTCACGCTGGCCTTCGAGGAGCCCGCGTTCGACGAGGGGCGCGACGCGCGCCGGATCGCCGCCGCCATCGGCACCCAGCACCACGAGGTGACGCTGAGCGAGGGTCGTTTCCTCGAGCACCTCGACGCCGCGCTCGATAGCCTCGATCAGCCGACGTTCGACGGCCTCAACTCGTACACCCTCTCGCGCGCGGTGCGCGACGCGGGGTTCACGGTCGCGCTCGTCGGCACCGGCGGCGACGAGCTGTTCGGCGGGTACACGACGTTCCGGGACCTGCCGGTGCTGCGCCGCTGGGCGAGGCGCACGAAGCTCGTCCCGCGCGGCGCGAAGGCGGCCGGCGCGTCGCTCGTCGCGGCGGCGATGCGGCGCGGGCGGGTCGGCGCGTTCCCGCCGCAGACGCGCTGGGCCAAGCTGCCCGACATGCTGCGCGCGGGCGACGACCTCGTCTCGCTCTACCAGCTCGCGTACGCGCTCTTCCTGCCCGAGGCCCAGCGCGACCTGCTCGGCGACGCAGCCTCCGGGGCGCTCGCCGACGGCCTTCCGCCCGCCATGCGCGCGCGCTTGGAGCGCGAGCTCGGGCGCCGAACGCCGCTGTCGGCCATCAGCGTCCTCGAAGAGCGCCTGTTTCTGGGCGAGCGCCTGCTGCGCGACAACGACGCCGCGAGCATGGCCGCCTCGATCGAGCAGCGCCTGCCGCTCGTCGACCAGGTGCTCTTCGAGACGGTCGACCGGCTCCCCGACGGCCTGCGGTACTCGCCGGTGCGCAAGAAGGCGCTGCTGCGGCGCATCGGCCTGCGCGGCCTCGACCCTGCGCTCTTCGACCGCCCCAAGAGCGGCTTTGTCCTGCCCTTCGATCGCTGGATCCGCAAGGGCCTGCACGCGACGATCGACGGGACGCTGCGCGACGCGGATGCCGTGCGCAAGGTGGGCCTGCGGCCCGAGCCGGTCGGGCGGCTCTGGGGCGCGTTCGTCGACGGGGCGAAGGGGGTGTATTGGTCCCGGGTCTGGGCCCTGTTCGTCCTGGTCCGCTGGTGCCACCGTCACGGAGTCTTCGCATGAGCTCACGCAGGTACTGCCTCATCACCCCCTGCCGCGACGAGGCGAGGTACGCCCGCCGCACGCTCGACTCGGTGGTTGGACAGAGCGAGCCGCCCGCGCTCTGGGTCCTCGTCGACGACGGCTCCAAGGACGAGACGCCGCAGATCCTCGCCGAGTACGCCGCCCGCGTGCCCTTCATCCGCGTCGTGCACCGCGCCGATCGCGGGGCCCGCAAGGTCGGCCCCGGCGTCATCGAGGCCTTCTACGCGGGCTACCAGACCATCGATCCCGACGCGTTCGACTACGTCTGCAAGCTGGATCTCGACCTCGACCTGCCCCCCCGGTACTTCGCCAGGCTGATGGACCGGATGGAGGCCGAGCCGCGCATCGGGACGTGCTCGGGCAAGCCGTACTTTTTCCGCCCCGGCGTGCCGGACGACCACGCCGCTTTCCCGCTCGTGCCGGGTTCCGATCTCGTCTCCGAGAAGAACGGCGACGAGAACTCAGGGGGCCAGACGAAGTTCTACAGGACGAGGTGCTTCCGGGAGATCGGCGGCTTCGTCCGGCAGGTGATGTGGGACGGGATCGACGGGCACCGCTGCCGGCAGCTCGGCTGGATCGCCGTCTCGTGGGACGACCCGGAACTGCGCTACGTGCACCTGCGCCCGATGGGCACGAGCTACAAGAACTGGTGGACGGGGCGCAAGCGCCACGGCTTCGGCCAGTACTTCATGGGCACCCCGCTCGCGTACATGATGGCGAGCTCCGTGTACCGCATGGCCCACCCGCCCGTCGTGGCCGGGAGCGTCGCGATGATGCACGGATACCTCGAGGCGATGATCGAGCGGCGGGATCGCTACGGGGACGCCGAGTTCCGGCGATTCCTGCGCCGGTACCAGTGGGCGTGCCTGCTCAAGGGCAAGCGGCGGGCAACCGAGGAGCTCAACGCCCGCCAGGCGAGCGCCTGGAAGCCCGGCTGACGCGCTAGAAGCGCAGGTGCGCCGTGCGGAAGGTGACCTGCGCGAACACGATCGCCAGCGACAGCGTGCCCAGGCCCACCTGGTCCTGCCACAGGTAGCGCACGCCGCCGCCGACCCCGACGACCTTCGAGACCAGGTACTCGACCTCCGCGTCCGACTGGAACGACGTCATCGGCAGGACGAACGGGGAGGCGATGGAGCGTGTCGCCCCGAGCGTCCCCGAGTAGACGAGGTCGCGCATCGGGATGTGGAGCGAGCCGGTCACCTGCGCGCGCTCGTCGACGATGCCCGAGCGCAGATCGATGAAGGGCGCCGCCGCGAAATCGAGGCGCAGCGTGCGAGGCTCGCCCTCGCCCCTGCGCGACCACTCGAGGCCCGCGGTGGCGACCGGGAAGACGGCGTTGTCGAACTGTGACTGCACGTCCTGGAAGCGGACCTGCGCGCCGGCGACCCCGACGGCCGCGGACAGGTGCGCCTCGTTCGACAGAGCGTGGCGGAGACCCTCGGTGAACTGCCCGACCTGACCCACGGGGGCGCAGAGCTGGCCGGGCTGCGGGAGGTAGGACGGAGCGATGTACGGCGAGCAGTAGCCCTCCGACGTGTCGCTTCGCTGCGCCATGACGCTCGTCTCCAGGTCGTCGCGGCGCGAGAGCGCGTAGGTCGCGGTGACCTCGGCACGCGGGCCGCGCACGAACGGCATCACGAGGCGTGACGGCGCGTCGAGCCCGCCTTGCACCGCGTACTCGGTCGTCAGCGCGAGCGTCCAGCGGCGCGAGACGCGATCGGTGGCCGTCAGAACGCTGCGCGAGGACAGATAGTACACGTTGCCCGGCTGGCTGAGGAGCTGGACCGTCGCCGGCGGCGGGGCGGCCCCGGACGTGGGGGCGACCAGCGGCCCGGTCGCGATCGAGTTGATCAGGCCGTAGGCGCCGTACTCCGCCAGCCCGATCGTGACCTCGCGGTCGTGCCACGTCACGCCGGCGTCGCCGGACTGGATCACCATCGGTGTGACGAAGGCCTCGATGTCCGGCAGCATCGCCACCGTCGAGGCTCCGAAGGTGTAGGCCCACCGCGGGGCCACGAGGCCGAGCCGGGCCGTGGCCGTGTCGACGAGGTCGAGCGACGGGTTGGGGATGATGGGCCCGGCGCTGAACTGCGTGTTGCGCCCGCGCACTTCCAGGCGATCCGACAGGTCGAGCGTTCCCGCCGCGTCCCCGAGGACGTGCGCCGCGAGCGCGGCTGCGAAGAGCCACGGGGCTTGCAGCATCGCCCCCGGGGAGTATCACACGCTCAGGCGTCTGTTACCGTACAGAGTGGATGACCATGGGCGATCGGGGTCCGGATTTCGTGCTGGAAGGGACCTCGGACGAGGAAGAGGTCGGGCTTGAGCACGTCAAGCGCATCGCCGGCCTGTTCCTGCGATCGCCCCGGCGCCACCCCCGACTGGCCGTTGCCGCGGCGCTACTGCCGCTGGCGCTGGGCATCCTGGTCGCCCTCTTCTGGCCGCGCTCCTACGAATGCTCCGTGCGCCTCCTGGCGCAGCGCAACCTCATCCTTCCGGCGCTCGGCAACCCGAGCCGCGCGGTGCCCCGCGAAGCCGACAGCCCGACGCACAACGCGGTCGAAACCATCCTGCAGCGCGACAACCTGGTCGCCGCGATCCACCAGCTCGACCTGCTCACGCGCTGGGAGGCGACGCGTCAGCCGATCCTGCGCCTCAAGGACCGCGCGATGGGCGTCCTCTTCACCCGGACGGACGACGACAAGCTGCGTGACATGATCGGGCTGCTCGAGAAGCGGCTGCAGGTCCAGTCCGACGAGTCGACGATCACGATCGAGATCCTGTGGCCCGACCGCGACCTCGCGTACGAGATCGTGACGTTCCTGCAGAAGAACTTCCTCGAGGCGCGTTACGACACCAACGTCAACGTCGTCACCGAAGCGATCCGTATCCTTCAGGAGCGCGCGCAGCCCCAGGCGGCCGAGGTGGACGCCGCGCTCGCCGACCTCACGAAGATCGAGGCCGACCGACGCGCCACCGCTCCTGCCGTCGCCGGCGCGGGGGTGCCCAGAGGAGCACGGCGGGTGAGCGTGCGCAAGGCGGCGGCGCCTACGCCGCAGCCGACGGCTTCGCCCGACGCGACCGGAGACGACACCGACGACGCCGCGGCCGAGCTGGAGGACGTCCGCCGCCGTCTCCGGCTGGTCAAGGAAGACCGGGATCGACAGCTGATGCTGGCGCAGAATCAGCTCGCCGACGCACGCGCCACGCTCGGCCCGCTGCACCCGACCGTCGTCGCGCTCAACGAGAAGATCTCTCAGCTCGCGGCGGATCCGCCCGAGCTGCGGACGCTCGCGGCACGCGAGCGGCAGCTCGTCGCGCAGCTCGCGAAGCCCTCCGTGGCCGCCACACCGGTGAGCGCGCCGGCCCCCCTGGGCGGCGGCGACGGCGTGGGCGGCGGGACCGGCACCGCGCCGCCGGCGAGCACGACCACACGTACCGCGGCTGATCTCCGCGACGACCCGGAGGTCGCGCTGGCCCTCACGAAGCTGCAGGCGGTGACGGCCAAGTACAACGACCTCTTGTCGCGCATCGAGGCGGCAAACATCGAGCTCGAGGTGACCCGGGCGGCGTTCAAGTACCAGTACACGGTGGTGCGTCCCGCCGAGCTGGCGCGCAAGCCGAGCAAGCCCAACGTGTTGCTCGTCCTGGTCGCGACGCTCCTGGCGACGCTCGTGTTCTTGGTCCTGGTACCCGGCCTGCTGGACCTCGTCCAAGGGCGCTTCGTGGAGCCCTGGCAAGTGGAGCAGGCCCTGGACCTGCCACTTCTCGGGGAGCTGAACCGGCCGAGCTGAGGAGCTCGCGGCTCCCGTGCTAGGACTCGGCACGTGAGCGAAGAAGGGGCGCCCCCGGAGCAAGCGCCGTCGGCGGTCATGGTCCGTGCCGACGCCGTCCCCACGCACGGGGACGACGTCGCGCTGCAGACGCTCTGGCTCTCGCTTCAGCGGCGGCCGTGGCAGTCGCTCGCCGTGCTGGCGGCGAGCAAGGGGGTGGCCACGCTGCCCGCCGCCAACTCGCTCGCCCGGATCGGCTGGTGGTACACGGGCCGCCCGTCGTGCGTCTTCGACATGCGCGACCTCAGCCTTCGGCTGCTCGACCACCAGATCCGCAATATGGGCGCGCAACTCCAGGGCGGGGAGCGCGTCTTCGTGGCCCTGCGCGCACTGGCGGAGAACCCCACGGCGAGCCCGCTCGCGATGGCGGCCGACGCGGTCGTGCTGTGCGTCGAGCTCGGAAAGACCGACATCAAGAGCGCCCGGCAGACCATCGCGACCGTCGGCCGCGACAAGTTCATCGGCACGATCCTGGTGTCTTCGACGGGCGAGCCCGTGGCCTCGCCCGAGGAGCCAAGCGAGGCCGGGAAGTGACCGCGAGCCTCTCCGCGCGCCGCGTCCACATCGGCGGCGTGCCGGTCGACGGCCTGACGATGCGCGAAGCAGTCAACGCCATCGACGCGCTCGTCGCGGCCGGCCAGGGGGGGTCGGTCTTCACGCCCAACGTCGATCACGTCGTCGAGTACCAGGACAACGCCGCCCTGCGGGACGCCTACGCGGCGGTCAGCCTCTCGCTCGCAGACGGGATGCCCGTCGTCTGGGCGGCGCGGATGCTCGGGAGGAGCGTTCCCGAGAAGGTGTCGGGGTCGGACCTGATCGATCCGCTCGTCCGGCGCGGCGCCGAGCGCGGGTGGCGCGTGCTTCTCCTGGGGGGCGGAGAGGGCGTGGCCGCCCGGGCGGGCGAGCGGATGGTGGCCCGCCACCCGGGGCTGCAGGTCGTGGGCACGCTGAGCCCGCGGATCGACATGCGGCGCCCGCCGGCGGAGCGTCAGGAGCTGCTCGCAACGGTGCGCGCCGCCCGGCCCCACGTGGTGCTCGTCGCCCTCGGTGCCCCCAAGCAGGAGCTGTGGATCCACGAGTCGCGCAGCGCGCTCGCGCCGGCGGTGCTCCTGGGCATCGGGGCGTCGCTCGATTTCGTTGCCGGGAGCGTGCGCCGCGCGCCCCTCTGGGTCTCGCGCAACGGTCTGGAGTGGCTGTATCGCCTGGCGCGCGAGCCGCGGCGTCTCTGGCGACGCTACCTCGTCCGCGACCCCCGATTCCTTGGCGTGCTCCTCGGAGAGCTGCGCGACAAGCGCACGCCGTAGCGCGGTCAGTCGCCCATCGCGCCGCTCCGCCGCCGCAGCGCCTCCTTGACCACGGACACGATCTCGCGGACCCGGATGGCGCCGGTGCCCAGCACGAAGGCCGTGTAGACGGCGGCATCGACGACCAGGCGCGGGGGCCCGAGCCCGACGAGCATCCGGTCGAGCACGATGACCAGGGCGCCGGCGCCCACGCTCTTGGCGATCGCCAGGGTGCTGCGGCGGTCGAACCCGCCGCGCCCGAGCAGCCCGAGCATGCAGGAGGTCACGAAGATCTCGGTGGCGAGCATCGCCAGCGAGCACCCCGTTCCGCCGCCGCCGGGGCCGAACAGGCGCATCGAGAAGCGGATGAGCAGCAGGTTGAGCGTCACGTTCACCACGAGCCCGCCGAGCGCGATGAAGACCAGCGCCCAGGCCCGCTCGAGCATCACGAGGGCGATCGAGTAGATGATGCCCACGTACATGACGACGAACATGGGGGCGAGGATCCGCAGCGCGCCGGCCGCGGGGGCGAACGCCTCGCCGAACATGAAGCGAACCCAGACGTCGGCCCCGACCTGGATCATGAGGCCGGCCGGGATCGCCACCGAGAGGATGAGCTCGAGCGACCTCCGCACCTGCGCGTCGAGCTCCTCGCGCGAGCGAGCGGCCGCGCGCGCGAACATCGGCATGAGCACCCACCCGATGAGCGGCGTCACCAGGAGCGTGAGCGACGCCACGGCGGTGGCGGCGCCGTACCAGCCCACCTCCTCGGTGTTGCCCATGAACTCGAGCAGCGAGATGTCGAGCTTGCCGTACGCCGTCGTCGCGAAGAGCTGCACGTAGTACGGAAGGGCGGCGAGGAGCATGGCGCCCGTCGCCCGCCGGTCGACGCGAAGGCGCAGGCCCACGTGCGCCGCAGCGAGGCGGTAGAGCACCACGGTCTCGATCGCCTCCGACGCGAGGTACGAGGCCGCGTACGCCCAGAGCCGGGCGCCCGTCGCCATGGCGAGGAGGACGCCGACCGCCCAGACGACCTTGGTCACGACGGCCAGGACGCTCATCGCGCCCACCCGCCCCTTGGCGTGCAGGATCGCCGAGAACGTGGCGTTGGCGCTCACGAAGAACTGCGTGACACCGTAGAGCATGACGAGGCCCATGACGTCGCCGGAGCGGCCCGTCTGGCGCAGCACGGCCGCCATCGCGAGCAACACGAGCGCGCCGAGCCCCACGCGCAGGGCGAAGATGCCTCCGAAGAAGTCGCTCGCGTG
This sequence comes from Myxococcales bacterium, assembly GCA_021778125.1. GTDB lineage: Bacteria > Myxococcota_A > Polyangia > Polyangiales > Polyangiaceae > Palsa-1150. The sequence continues at coordinate 18,415 of JAJYCT010000010.1, read as the reverse complement.
AGCTGGGCGGACGGCGACCTCCTTGCGGATGTACGAGTCCGCGCCGAGGCCCAGCACGATGAAGGCGGCCGTCGTGAACCCGTCGGCGAAGCTCAAGCTCCCGAACCGCGTGGGCCCCAGGTAGCGCGGCAGCATCATGCGAATCGTGAGCGCGATGCCCCACGTGAACACGAGCGACGCCCCCAGCTTGAGGCCGTTGCGGATGGCGAGCAGCGTCGCGCTCGGAGCGTCGCGATCGGCGAGCGCCTCGCCTACGCGTGCCCGGTCGTCGCCCATCGTGCGGCCTCTATTAGCCATGGTCCTGCTTCGTCTCAAGACCGGCGCGGACGCGGCCGGGCTCAGACGCGCAGGCGCCGGACGCTCGGCCGGCTCGAGGTCGGCCCGTCGAGGAGCGCTTCGACGTACTTGAGCAGCTTCTTCATCGGGAACGGCTTCTTGAGGAAGGCGTTGGCCCCCGCATCCTCGGCGTGGGCCATGTCCTCGGGGAAGGCGCGATCGCTGGTCACCAGGATGGGGATGTACAGAAGCTCGGGCTGCTTGCGGATGTACTCGCAGAGCTCGTAGCCCGACTCGCGCGGCAGCCCGAGATCGAGCGCGACGAGGTGGGGGCGAATGTTCTTGAGGCACCGGAGCGCCGTCTCGTAGTCGAGGGCCGTGACCGCGTGGAACCGGTTCTCCTCGAGCGCCTTGGCCATGGCGCGCTGAAGCGTCGGATCGTCCTCGACGACGAGGACGATTCTGTCGGCGCTCGCTGCCATCAGCTCGCTCCGCGGCCCGTGAGCACGACCGGGACCGTCTTGAGGATCAGCTGGATGTCCTGCCCCAGGCTCCAGTGATCGATGTAGCGCATGTCGAGCAGCATCCATTCCTCGAAGGAGATCTCGTTGCGGCCGCTCACCTGCCAGACGCACGTCAGACCGGGCCGCACCGACAGACGCCGGCGCTGCCAGGCCTCGTACTTGGCGACCTCGGACGGGATCGGCGGGCGCGGGCCGACGATCGACATGTCGCCGCGCAGGACGTTGATGAGCTGGGGCAGCTCGTCGATGCTGTACTTGCGGATGAACCGTCCGACGCCCGTGATGCGCGGATCGCGCGTCATCTTGAAGACCGGGCCAGACTGCTCGTTGCGGGCAGCGAGCCTGTCCTTGAGCTCCTCGGCGTTGACCACCATCGAACGGAACTTCAGCATGTGGAACGTGCGGCCGTGCTGGCCGACACGGACCTGTTTGAAGAGGATTGGCCCGCGCGAGGTCAGCTTGACGGCGAGCGCGGTGGCGAGGAGCAGCGGCGCGAGCAGAACCAGGGCCGTGCCCGACGCGACGATGTCGATCGCTCGCTTGAGCCCGAGCTGGATGGGCTTGTTGCGGACGCTCAGGTAGTGAACGTACCCGTCGGCGATCGCCTTCTCGAATACGGGCTTCGCGCGAGCGAAGCGATAGCCACATGCGGGGAGCGCGAACGGGATGCCGAACTTCTCGCACGTCGCGATGGCCTGCTGCACCTCCACGCGGTGCTGCAGCGCGTTCGAGGCGAAGTAGACCTCGTTGACGACGTGCGCCCGGATGGCTGCGTCGAGATCCCGCACGGTGCCGAGCACCGGGGCCTGCAGGCGCGCGTGGTCCTGCTCCTCGTCGAAGCGCAGGTAGCCGATCACCTCGGCGCGCCTGTTCCCGTCGCGGATCTCGCGGTGCGAGAGGCGCCCGAGCGACCCGGCGCCCACGATGACGACCTGCTCCACCGCCCGGGCGCGCCACAGGCGGAGCCCGGTCGCGCGCAGACGAACCCAGAGGATCGCCGGTAGCATGATGACCAGGAAGCGCGTGAGCTCCGTCGCCATCGCGTAGCGGGGGACCACCAGGCGGAGCAGGGCGATGGGCCCCGCAACCCCGGCCAGCAGGACCAGAGTGAGCGCGATGTCGCCCAGGAAGCCGCGCCCGTTGCTCACGTCGTAGTGGCGCAGGACCCTGCTACCGAACGACCACGCGCCGACCGCCAGGAGGGACATCGCCAGCGCGACTTTCCAGTGCAGCTGTCCCAGAGAGCTTGCAGCGACGAAGCTGGCCGTCACCAAGATCCCGAGATCTACCGCGAAGTTGACCTTCTGCGTGGTCTCCGGCGTAGGCTTGCGTAGGCGCTCGAACATGGCTGCGACCGTGTATGGATTGGGGGAGAGGCTCTCTCCGTTTGCACACGCGATGCCCGACGTGCCCCCGGAACAGGCTCCCCGTGCCCCCTTAGGAGCAAATGACGCTCCACGGCGGGGGCTTCCGCCTAACGTGGAGGAAGTAACCACCAAGTGGTGATACGGCACACATAACCACGGCCGACCTTGACCACAAGGAAGACCTTCGTGAATCTTCCATGAATATCGTGCGCTTGTAATTGCGCACACATACCGTCGGGGCGACACGACGGCGGAGGCTTGGCCGTGGCGGGGGCGCCGACGCGCGCTGGCGACGGGGAACGCAGACGGGAGCGGGACGCCGCCGTGCGGCGCGGGGCGCTCGCGCACGAGGCATCGGGTGGTTCTGGGTGGGCCATGACAGACTTGAACTGTCAGCCAACGGATTAAGAGTCCGCTGCTCTACCAATTGAGCTAATGGCCCGAGGCTCCGGGGGCGCATCTGCTACCCGGCGCGCGCGGGCGTGTCAAGCGCGCTCCACTCTGCTAGAGCGCATCCCCCGTGCAAGCCGTGATTCTGGCGGGCGGCCTGGCGACGCGCATGCGTCCCAGGACGCTGACCGTGCCCAAGTCGATGCTCGAGGTCGCCGGGCGGCCGTTCGTGGACTGGCAGCTCGAGAGGCTCGGGGCGTGCGGCGTGCGCGACGTCGTCATGTGCGTCGCGCACCTCGCCGAGCAGATCGAGGCGCACGTCGGCGACGGCGCGCACCTGGGGGTGCGCGTGCGCTGGGCGCACGAGGGCCCCAGGCTCCTGGGGACCGCCGGGGCCATCCGCGCCGCGCTCGAGCTGCTCGAGCCGACCTTCCTCGTCACGTATGGCGACAGCTACCTGCCCTTCGACTACGGCGAGCCGCTGCGCATCCTCGCCGAACACGACGACTGCGACGCGGTGATGGCCGTCTACAAGAACGACGGCGCGTGGGACGCGTCGAACGTCGTCACCGATGGCACCTGGGTCGTTCGCTACGAGAAGGGGCAGAGCGCTCCCGCGTTCGACCACATCGACTACGGCGCGACCGCGGTCCGGCGCGAGCTGCTCGCGGCTCTGCCGGCGGGCGAGGCCCGCGGATTCGACGCGATCCAGAGGGATCTGTCGCGCCGGAAGCGCTTGCGAGCGTGCATCGCCCGTGAGAGGTTCTTCGAAATTGGCTCGCCCGACGGGCTCGCGGCCCTCGATCGGCACCTTTCCACGAGAGTTTCACCATGATCGTCTCACGCGCCCCCGTGCGCTTCTCCCTCGGCGGCGGCGGGACCGACCTGCCCAGCTACTCGCGCGAGCACGGCGGCTTCCTCGTCGCGGCGGCCGTCGACAAGTTCGTCAACGTCTGCGTCGCGCGCCGCTTCCAGAACAACATCCGCCTCGCGTACTCGGAGAGCGAGATCGTCGACTCGGTCGACGCCATCAAGCACCGCATCTTCAAGGCCGCCCTGCGCATGACGGGCTTCGAGCGCGGGCTCGAGCTGCACAGCCTGGCCGACGTGCCCGCGAACACGGGCCTGGGCTCGTCGAGCAGCTTCACGGTGGCCCTGCTCAACGGCCTGCACGCGTACAAGCGCGAGTTCGTCCCGGCCGAGCAGCTCGCGCGCGAGGCCTGCGAGCTCGAGATCGACATCCTCAAGGAGCCGATCGGCAAGCAGGACCAGTACATCGCGGCCTTCGGCGGCATCACGGCGCTGACGTTCCACCGCGACGGCTCGGTCGACGTCGAGCGGCTGCCCGTGCGCGAGGAGATCATCGACGACCTCGAGTCCAACCTCATCATCTACTACTCCGGCGTCGAGCGCTCGGCGTCCGCGGTGCTCAAGGAGCAGCAGAAGACGATCGTCGAGGACCGGGACGCGGCCGTGCAGCGCATGCACCGCATCAAGGAGCTGGGGGTCGAGACCAAGCGCATCCTCCTGAACGGCGAGATCGACAGGTACGGCGAGATGCTCCACGAGCACTGGACCAACAAGCGCAAGCTCGCGGTCAACATGGCCGACTCGGCGATCGACGAGCACTACGAGGCGGCCCGCAAGGCGGGCGCCATCGGCGGCAAGCTGATGGGCGCCGGCGGCGGCGGCTTCTTCATGTTCTACGTGCGCGCGGCCGAGCGCCGCCGGGTGCACGACGTGCTCGCCGCGCGGGGCCTTCGCGCCATGCGCTTCCGCTTCGACTTCGACGGCGCCCGCATCATGGCCAACTTCCACAGGTCCTGACATTCCATGACTGACACCTTCTCGAAGAAGTACCTGGACGAGAGCCTCGAGCTCATTCACAAGCTGGACGCCTCGGCGATCGAGGCGCTCGTCGCGGGGCTCGCGTCCGTGCGCGCGGCTGGCGGGCGCCTGTTCATCCTCGGCGTCGGCGGCAGCGCCGGCCACGCGAGCCACGCCGTCAACGACTTCCGCAAGCTCTGCGGCTTCGAGGCGTACGCGCCGACCGACAACGTGAGCGAGCTCACCGCGCGCACCAACGACGAGGGCTGGGACACGACCTTCTCGGAGTGGCTCAAGGGCTCGCGCCTCAGGAAGGGCGACGGCCTGCTCGTCTTCTCGGTCGGCGGCGGCAACCGCGAGAAGAACGTCAGCGTGAACCTCGTCCGCTCGCTCGAGCTCGCGAAGGAGGTCGGCGCGAAGGTCTTCGGGATCGTCGGGCGCGACGGCGGCTACACCCGGCGGGTCGCCGACGCCTGCGTCGTCATCCCGACGATCTCGACCGACCGCACCACCCCGCACACCGAGGGCTTCGCCGCCGTTGTGTGGCACCTGCTCGTCAGCCACCCGTCGCTGCAGAGGTCCGCGACGAAGTGGGAGAGCGTGAAGTGACGCGAGTCGCGATCCTCGATCGCGACGGGACCATCATCGACGTCGTCCGGGACGAGGAGACGGGGAGCGTCACCGTCGCCTTCCACCCCGACCAGATCCGCCTGCTCAAGGGCGCGGTCGAGGGGATGCGCGCGCTGCAGGACGCGGGCTTCGCGCTGGCCATCGCGACCAACCAGCCGGCCCCCGCGAAGGGCCAGTTCTCCGCCGCGGCCGTCCGGCGGACCCACGACGCGCTCGTCACCCGCCTCGCGGAGGCCGGCGTGCGGATCGCGGCCGTCGAGGTGTGCATGCACCACCCCGACGGCGGCGAGGGCGGCGATCCGGCCCTCGCCCGGCCGTGCGAGTGCCGCAAGCCCAGGCCGGGGATGCTCCACGCCGTCGTCACCCGGCTCGGCGCCGACCGCGCCGCGTCCTGGATGATCGGCGACTCGCGCGGCGACCTCGAGGCGGGGCGCGCCGCGGGCCTGCGCACGGGCCTCGTCTTCGCCACCAGCCGCTGCGAGCTCTGCCCGCTGCGGGGCGGACCGGCCGGGCTGCTGCCCGACGTCCACGGGGCCACGCTCGCCGACGTCGCCCGCGGGATCTTGCTTCGCCCCTGAAAACCCCGTGCTAAAGGAAGGATACTCGTCCGCCCGCGGGTAGCGCGGCGGCACCTCGGCTAGCACCTGGGAGCGCATCACCATGGGCCTTTTCATCGACAGCTCGGATCCGAAGGAGATCAAGGACCTCTTCGCCTGGGGCGTCCTCTCCGGCGTCACGACCAACCCGCTCATCATCTCCAAGGAGCGCCCCGGGGCCGACCTGGCCGAGGTCGTCCGCGAGGTGCTGGCCGTCAGCTGGGGCGACGTCTCGGTCGAGCTCACGACCGAGACCGAGAAGGAGATGGTCGACGAGTCGCTCGCCTATCACGCGTGGGATCCAGCGCGCATCACCATCAAGGTCCCCTTCAGCGAGACCGGGCTACGCGTGCTGCACCAGCTGGTCAAGCGCAACATCAAGACCAACGTGACCTGCCTGATGGCCTTCAACCAGGCGTACCTGGCGGCCACCTGCGGCGCGACGTACGTGAGCATCTTCAGCGGCCGCGTGCGCGACATGGGCTACGACGTGCGCCCCGTCATCGAGAACACGCGCAAGGTCCTCGACCGCGAGGGCCTCGCGTCCAAGATCATCGTCGGGTCGATGCGCCACCTGATGGACGTCAACGAGGCGCTCGAGTGCGGCGCCCACGTGCCGACGGTGACGCCGCCGATCCTGCGCAAGATGGTGTGGAACCCGCGGACGATCGAGACGATCAACGAGTTCAACACCGCCTGGCGCAGCCACTCCGCGAAGAAGTAGGGCGTGGGCGATCGCGCGATGAGCTGGGCCGGTCGGCACGTCATGGTCACCGGCGGCGGCGGCTTCATCGGGAGCCACGTCGCCGACTCGCTGCTCGCGCAGGGCGCGCGCGTGACGGTGTTCGACAACTTCTCGACGGGGCGGCGCGAGTTCGTGCCGCGCGACGACCGGCTGCGCCTCGTCGAGGCCGACCTGCTCGACCAGAAGAAGCTCGACCTCGAGATGCGGGGCGTCGACTTCGTGTTCCACATGGCGGCCAACGCCGACATCAAGGACAACCTCAAAGAGCCCCGCAAGTGCATCGACCAGAACATCGTCGCCACGCAGAACGTCCTCGAGGCGATGCGGGCGGCGGGGGCGCGCGAGATCGCGTTCGCGTCCACCGGGTCGGTCTACGGCGAGTCGGCGATCCTGCCGACGCCGGAGGACGCGCCCTTCCCGGTGCAGACGTCGATCTACGCGACGAGCAAGGTCGCCGCCGAGGGGCTGCTCACGTCGTACGCGCTCGGTTTCGACTTCCGCGCGTGGATCTTCCGCTTCGTGTCGCTGCTCGGCCCCCGCTACACGCACGGGCACGTGTACGACTTCTGGCGGAAGCTGCGGCGCGATCCGTCGAGGCTCGAGGTCCTGGGCAACGGGCAGCAGCAGAAGAGCTACCTGCACGTCGGCGACTGCGTGGCGGCGATGATGACGGCGATCGACAAGTCGCGCGGCGCCATCCAGATCTACAACCTCGGGCACACCGACTGGCTGAAGGTCGACGACAGCGTCAAGATCATCGTCCGTGCGATGGACGTGTCCCCCCAGATCGTCTACACGGGCGGCGAGCGCGGGTGGGTCGGCGACTCGCCCAGGATCCTGCTCGACACCACGCGCATCACGTCGCTCGGGTGGAAGCCCACGAAGTCGATCGAGGAGAGCGTCGTCGAGACGCTCGCGTTCCTGGAGGCCCACCCGGCCGTCGAGCGGCGCGACTAGGTGGCTGGTGTGAAACGCGCTTGTCCGGCGCGGCCCGGTTCGGCGGCGCGTGCCGGGAACGCCTCGGGCGGTACGCGACCCCGGCGAAAAACACCAGCCCCCTCTCTAGCGCCCATGGCTCGCGAAGAACTGCCAGATGAGGGCGGTAGCGTCAGGTGCGCTCGGATCGGTGAACGTCCCGGCAGAGCTGCCTCCGCTCCAGGCGTGGGCGAGACCGTGAACGACGTAAAGGTCGACGAGGCTCTTCGACGTGGTCGCGTCGCCGTAGGTCGTCCGCGAGAACGTCTTACCACCTGCCGAACCGCTGCTGGTCGTGGGGGCGGCGACCTGGGCGCCGGCGCGCGAGTCGGTCTCGACCCACGCCGAGGCGACCTGCTGTCCGTTGATCACGTTGACGACCCCGTCCGCGTCGCCGTGGAAGACGATGACCGGGACCGGGCGCGCGACCGTGCCCATGGCCGAGTAGGCAAGGTCCCCCTGCGCCTTGGGATCCGGCCCCCCGGAGCCGGCGGCCGCGATGGCCGACGTCGCATCGCTGGCGGCCTGGTACTCGAGCCCGGAGTGGACGGCGATCGCCGCGAAGACGTCCGGGTAGGTCGCTCCGACGATCACGGCCATCGCCGCGCCCGCCGACAGCCCTGCGGCGAAGACGCGCCGCGGATCGACGCTGTAGTCCCCGGCGACGTTACCGACGAGGCCGGCCAGCAGGGCCGGCTCCCCGGCGCCGCGCGCCTGGTCGCCGGGTAGGAACCAGTTCCAGCACTTGTCCGCGTTCGCGCTCGTGGGCTCGTCGGGGTAGGCGACCAGGAACCCCGCCGCCTCGGCCTGCGTGTCCATGGCGGTCCCCGCCGCGAAGTCGGCCGGATCCTGCGTGCAGCCATGGAGCATCACGACGAGCGGCGCGGGAGACGCCGCGGCGTACGCGGCGGGGACGTAGAGCAAGTACTGCCGGCCCCCGTAGGTGCGGGGCAGCAGCGCCCCTCCGTCGCCGGTCGCGGTTGCCCCGTCGGACGCTCCGCCGTCGAGGCTCGCGCCGGCGGCCCCGTCCGGGCCACCGTCGACGCCGTGGAGCGCGCCGCCGTCGACGGCGTCTCCAGCGTCGTAGGGGACGCCCACCCCGGACGCCGACGCGCCTCCTCCCCCGCACGCGCACAGCGCGAGGAGCAGCAGGGATGGACCGCATAGCGATGTCCGCATGAGTCTCTCCTTTGCCACGGGCGGGGGCGGCCAGCGAGCGGCCGCCCCCACGCCGGGCGTCTCAGGTCATCGTCAGGCCGCCGTCGACCTCGACGGTCCGGCCGTTCACGTAGTCGCACTCGATCGCGAACCTCACGGCCAGCCAGATGTCCTCCGGCACGCCGATGCGCCCGCACGGGATCGCCGCGACCAGGGCGTCGCGCGCCTTCTGGTTCATGCCCTGGGTCATCGGGGTCTCGACCATCCCGGGGGCGACGGCCACGACGCGCACGCCGTGCGAGGCGAACTCGCGGGCCCACGTCACGGTGTTCGCCGCCAGCGCCGCCTTGGTTGCCACGTAGTTCGACTGCCCGCGGTTCCCGAGGCGCGAGATCGAGGACATGTTCACGATGATGCCCGGACGCGTCTCGGTGGACAGCATCAGCGCCACCATCTCGCGCACCATGAACGTGGCGCCCGAGAGGTTGACGTCGAGAACCGCGCGCCAGTCCTCGGCCGTCATCTTCTTGACCTCGCCCGTGGTGCGATCCTTCCGCACGAGCAGGCCGTCGCGGATGATGCCTGCGTTGTTCACCAGCGCGTTGAGGCCTCCCATGGCCTCGCGGGCCCACGCGGTGAACTCGACACAGTCACCCTCGCGACGGACGTCGAGCCGGCGCTTGTGGATCCCCGCGGGCAGCTCGGCGAGCGCCGCCTCGTCAATGTCGCCCGCGGCCACCTGCGCGCCCGCCTCGGCGAGTCGGCGGGTGAAGTGCGCCCCCATGCCACGCCCCGCCCCGGTCACGATCGCCTTCACGTCCTTCAGTTGCATGTCGTCTCCCTCGCTTCCGTCGTCGCGAGCCGTGCTCGCAGCCAGTCCCGCATCGCGGGGTAGAGGACCTTGGGCGCACGACTGCCGACCACCGCGCCGACGTGGCCGCCGGGGACGACGATCAGCTCCTTGTCGGGGCTGCCGCAGGTCTCGTTGAGCGCCCGCGCCGCAGGCAGCGGGCAGATGATGTCGCGCTCGGCGGCAATCGTCAGGACCGGGCAGGTGATGTTGCCCAGGTCGACGCGCCGGCCGCGCACGTGGTGCTCGCCCTTCACGAGCGAGTTCTTCTGGTAGAGTTCCTCGATGTAGGTCGCGTACGCACTCGCCGGAAACGGGATGTTGTCCCCGGCCCACGCCTCGAGGGCGTCGAACGCCTCCCGGGACGCGGCATCGTGAGCGCGATCGATGAGGCTGACCCACTTCGCGACCTGCGCGCTGGGCCGCAGGGCCACGAAGCCACTCTGCATCTGGTCGGGCGTCACGTTGCCGGCCTCGGCGATCGCGGTGGCGTCGAACCACTGGGGATCGACCATCGTCCGGAGTAGACCTCCGTGCGAGAAGTCGAACGGCCCGGCGAGGTTGACGAACGCTGCCACGTGCGATGGGTCGAGCGCGCTGTAGATGCCCGCGAGCGTCGCGCCCATGCAGTAGCCGAGCAGCCCGACGCGCTTGCTGCCGGCGGCCCGCTCCGTGAAGCGCACGGCGCGACCCAACCGGGCAAGCACGTCGTCCCATGCGAGGTAGCGATCCTCGTCCTGCGCGACCCCCCAGTCGAGGCAGTACACGTCGAGCCCGCCGGCCACCAGGGCCTCGACCAGGCTCGCACCCGGGCGGAGATCGACGACGTACCACTTGTTGATCATCGAGGGGACGACCAGGACGGGCAGCGCCCCCGCCGGCGGCGCGCTCGCAGACCGGCGGAAGCGGTACAGCGACGCCGTCCCGTCGCGCCAGAGGACGTCCCTCGGAGTCGCGGCGAGCGTCGCCACTCAGTGGCTCCCGGCGCCCGAGACCATGTCGGTCGTCCGACGAGCCGCGTCGACGACGAGCTTGCGCCACTGGGCGGCAAGCTCGCTCGCGTACGCGAGGCTGACCTTCGTGAGTCGCGTGGCCTCGTCAAGCTGCGCGCAGGCTTGCTCGAGGCCCTTCTCCTCGAGCTTGGCCATCTCGACGAACGCGCTCTCGACGCGCGCCGCGTGGTCCTCCATCGCCTTCTTGAAGCCGTCCTTGATTTGCTGCGTCTGCGAAGTTCCCTGCTCGGCCATGATGACTCGCCTCCAATCGCCAGGAAAGCGGCGCAATTGCCGCCCGGCACGCGAGGCAAACTAAGTCGCCGGTGTCAGGTGTCAACGAGATTTTGTTGCACCGCACAACCGAGGACGGGTTACCGCTTGCGCTTCTGCAGGGATTTCTTCAGCTCTTCGAGCTCGCGGCGCAGGTCGGCGACGTCGTTCGTCGGCGGCTCGAGCACCACCTCCGGCGGCGGGGGCGGCGCCGCGGCCTCGGGCTCGGCCCACGCGCCTGGCCCGCTCAGCAGGCGCGCGAGCGCGTTGGTGGCCGCGAAGGGGGCCATGACCAGCGGGTTGTACTGCGCGATCGACCGCGCTCCCTGCCGGGCCTGCGTGTAGACCGCCAGGGCCCACGACATCCAGCGCCCCATGAATTCGGCCAGCGCGTCCTCGCGCATGCGAATGAGCTGCACGAGAAACGGGACGGGCAGAAGCTTCGCGGCTCCCCGGCTCTCGATGATGATCTGCGTGAGCGTTACCTGCGTGAGATCCTGGCCGGTCTTGGCGTCCTGAACCTGGACGTCGGCCCCTTTGCGAATTTTCTCCGCGAGCTCTTCGAGCGTGATGTAGCGGCTATCGCCCGTGTCATAGAGGCGGCGGTTGCCGTACTTCTTCACCGTCGTGATCGCCACGGCCCGAGGATAGCGCGCCGCATCATGTTGCGTTGCACAATTCGCCTTGACGATGAGGCGATCAGGGCTCATGAATGGCGCGCGTTGCGGATGTTGCGGCGCACCGAGGAGGGAGCGATGGCGGCGACGACGGCAGCGAGGACGACGGCCCTTTGCGCGATGGTCCAGGCCGTGGGCGGGGGGCTGGGCTGGTCGGTCCTGCCCCCGCTCATGCCCGCGATCGCCAGGGACCTGGGAATCTCTCACGCGATGGGCGGCCTGGTCTGGGGCGCGGTGTCGCTGGGCGTGGTCCTCTCGTCGTTGCTCGGTGGCGCCGCCGTGGATCGGTTCGGACCGCGCCGCGTGGCCGGGCTCGCCCTCGTGGCGGGCGCGGTGGCCTGCGCCGCCCGAGCCTGGGCGGTCGGCCCCTGGTCGCTCGCGGTCGCGATGCTCGTGTTCGGGGTGCACATCGGCTTCTGCGCTCCGGCCATCCCGAAGGCGCTGGCGGCGCACGTCCCTCTCGCGCGCCTGGCGCGGGCCAACGGCCTCGCCCTGGTCGGGTACACGCTCGGCGCCGCGGTGACCGTCCGCCTCGCGCCGACGTGGCTCGCGCCGCGGGTGGGCGGGTGGCGGCCGACGATGCTCGTGGCGGCCGGAGCGATGCTGGTCGCTGCGGCGGTCTGGACCCTGCTCGTGCGCGACGGGCGCAGCGCCGGCTCCCACGCCACGCTGCGCGACCTCCTGCACCTGGCTCGCAACCGCGCGCTCGGGCGCGTTGCGGCGATGCACTTTCTGCTCTTCGGGGGCTACCTGGCCATGCTCGGCCTCCTGCCGCGCGCGCTCGTCGAAGGCGGAATGTCTCCGGCCCGCGTCGGGACGGCCGTGGCGACGTGGCTGACCGCAGCGGGCGTGGCGAACTACGTCGGGCCGTGGATCTCGGACCGGCTCGGGCGCCGGCGCCCGATCCTCGTGACCGGGGGCGCGGTGGCCGGGCTCGCCCTCTGCGCGCTCGCGCTCGCCCCGCCGGCGCTGACGATCCCGCTGCTGGTCGTCGCGGCTCTCGGCGGCGGGTGCGTGGCTCCGCTGCTGTTCGCGCTCCCCGCGGAGATCGAGGGCGTCGGCCCGGCCCGGATCGGCGCAGCGCTCGGTCTGCTCACCCTGGCGGGCCAGCTCGGGGGGTTCGCCCTTCCGGCGCTGACGGGCAGCGCGACGCAGGCGGGCGGGCTCCCCGGGGCCCTGGGCGCGCTCGGCCTCCTGCACCTCCTCCTCCTGGTGCCTGCCCTGCGCATGAGGGAAACTGCTGCGCCCGCTCGCGCGCCCGCCGGCGCGATCGCCGCCTGAAGGAGCGCCATGCGACGCCGCCTCATCGTCCTCAGCCTCGTCCCCCACGCCGTCCTCGCGGTCGCGGCGTGCTCGAGCGCGTCTCCGCAGTGCCGCGTCGGCGGGGACTGCGCGTCGGGGGCGTGCGACGCGAACGGGCAGTGCGTACCCGTCGGGTCGGCGCACGCCGACGGCGGCACCTCGTTGGACGGAGCGGCCGCGAGCGGCGAAGGCGGCCCGGGAGCCGACGGCGGCGCCCCGGCCGACGCCACCGGCGGCGGCAGCGACGCCGCAGGGCTGTGCGTCCCGAACAACGACGGCGTCATCGTGCGCGAGGAGATCCCCATGATGGCGGGGCTCCACGCCAACTTCGAGATCGCCGAGAACGTCACGGTCGACAGCGTCGGCGTCACGAACGCCAACGGAACGAGGAGCTGGGACTTGACCGGCCCCTACTCCGGCGATCACACGGTGCTCGTCACCACCGACGCCCCCGCCGGTCAGTGGTTCTCGGCGCAGTTCCCGGCCGCCACGTACACGTCGAAGCTCAGCGACACGTCCACACTGCTCGGCATCTTCCAGGACACCAGCAGCGCCCTTCAGATGCAGGGCGTGGCGTCGCCCTCGAGCGGCACGGGACAGACGGAGCTCACGTACGCGCCGCCCGCCGAGGTGCTCGGCGTCCCGATGCAACTCGGGACCAGCTGGAGCAGCACATCGAACATCACGGGCACCGCTTCCGGCCTCGTCTCCGACTACGTCGAGCAGTGGACGTCGAAGGTCGACGCGGTGGGTACGCTCGTGGTGCCCTTCGGGACGTTCAACGTGATGCGCGTGCAGACGACGCTGACGCGCAACGATCTGGGCGTGGTGTCGGTGACCCAGTCGCTGACGTTCGTCGCGGAGTGCTTCGGGCCGGTCGCCTCGCTCACCTCGCAGGGCGACGAGGCACAGACGGAGTTCACGAACGCGGCCGAAGTGCGGAGGCTCACGCCGTGAGGCTCGGGATCGCCGGCCTCGCCGTGCTCCTGGCCGGGTGTGCGCCGACCTTCTACGACGGCGTCCCCCCGGGCGCGCCGAAGGGCGCGCTCTACGCAGACATCGGCGGCGTGCGCGTGCGCTTCGTCGAGGAGGGCGACGGCCCGCCCGTCGTGCTGGTCCACGGGTTTGCCTCCGCGCTCGACACGTGGCGCGGCGTCATGACGGAGCTCAAGAAGACGCACCGCATCCTCGCGATGGACCTGAAGGGGTTCGGCTGGTCGAGCCGCCCCGAGGGCAACTACTCGCCGCAGGCCGAGGCGCAGCTCGTGCTCGCGCTCATGGACCAACGCAACGTCAAGAGCGCGGCCGTCGTGGCGCACTCCTGGGGCTCGTCGATCGCGCTGGCGATGGCGCTGGCGGCGCCGGAGCGCGTCTCGCGCCTCGCCCTGTACGACGCGTGGGTCTACGAAGAGCAGCTGCCCACGACCTTCCTCTGGGCGCGCGCGAGCGGCGTCGGCGAGATCCTGTTCGATCTCTTCTACTCCGAGCGGCCGGACGAGAAGATCTCGCGCGCCTTCTACGATCCGGAACGCTACGTGAGCGAGCGGTTCGTCGAGGAGGTCGAGCGGGCGCTCGACCGGCCCGGGACCACGGCGGCGGCGCTGGCGGCGGTGCGGGGGCAAAGGTTCGCGGACGTGCAGAAGCAGTACCGGCAGCTCCGGCAGCCGGTGCTGCTGCTCTGGGGGCGCGAGGATCAGGTCACGCTGCTTCCCTACGGCGAGCGGCTCGCGCGTGATCTGCCCCACGCGCGCCTCGTCGTCTACCCGCGCTGCGGGCACTTCCCCATGATCGAAGCCACGGCCCCTTCGACCGACGAGCTCGAGAAGTTCCTCGACGAGGGGCAGGAGCGCCGGCCGTGAGAGCGCTCGTCGCCGCCGCGCTCGGGGGCGCCCTCGCCCTCGCCGAGTCGCTCGCCGGGGCGACCGGGTTCACCGACATCGGCGAGGACATCGTCCCGCGCACCGACACCGCCGTGCGCGTCAATGGCTACATGCGCGTGCGGGGCGAGGACCTCTACAACCTGGACCTCGACCGTGGCCTCACCCCGTCGGGCAAGCCGCTGTTTCCGGTGCCGTTCGGGGACCCGAGGGCCCAGGCGATCACCGACGCCGACATGCGCCTTCGCACCGATGTCGCCGTGTACGCGCCCGGCGGCATGGTGGCCGTCAAGGCGCGCGTCGACGTCCTCGACAACGTGCAACTCGGCAGCAACGCGCCGGACATCCCCAACGAGGCGACCACCCAGCTCTCGCCCGCTTCGGCGTTTCGCGTGAAGCGTGCCTACGGCGAGGCGCTGACGCCTGTCGGGCTCCTGACCGCCGGCCGGATGGGCAGCGCGTGGGGCCTCGGGATGCTCACGAACGGCGGCGACTGCGCGGACTGCAACTACGGCGACGTGGCCGATCGCGTGGCCTTCCTCGCTCCCGCGGTGGGGCACATCTGGGCCCTCGCGTACGACATCGGTCAGATCGGCCCGTTCCAGACGCAGCCCCCCGGCAACACCGCCGTCAACCTCGCGCCGTCGGCGAACGTGAGCACGGTCACGTTCGCGGTCCTGAAGTTCCACGACGACCTCGCCCGGGTGCGGCGACGGGCGGCGGGCAAGACGACCGTCGACTACGGCGCGTACGTCTCGCACCGCTGGCAGAACGACGACGTGCCCGGCACGTACCTGCCCACCGCGCAGCCCATCGTCGTCAGCTCCACGCAGCTCATGGCTCGCGGCTACGAGGCGACCGCGTTCGACGGCTGGGCGCGGATCACGCACCCCTACTTCCGCGTCGAGGCCGAGTGGGCCGCGCTGTTCGCGTCGATCCAGCAGCCTTCGCTCGTCCCAGGGATCCTCTACCGCACGCCCGTCACGGGCCGGCAGATGGGCGCCGCGCTCGAGAGCGAGTTTGGCCCCGAGGGGTCGCGCTTCGCCGCAGGGCTCGACGCGGGCTACGCGAGCGGCGACCCGTCGCCCGGCTTCGGCGCGAACGTCGCCGTGAACTCGGCGCTCGCGCAGCCCGGGGACCTGAACGGGGCCAAGGCCAACCCGCCCTTCCACACGACCGTCGACAACTTCCAGTTTCACCCGGACTACTTCGTCGACCGCATCCTCTTCCGCGAGATCATCGGCACGGTGACCGGCGCGGTCTACGCGCGCCCGCACGCGCGCGTCGACGTGCTGCGCGTCGCACCCGGGGTGCTGCAGGCCAGCGTGGCGGCAATCGCGTCGATGGCCGTGTACCCGCAGAATACGCCGGGCGGCCAGGCGCCGCTCGGCGTCGAGATCGACCCGACGCTCGCCTACGCGTCGCGCGACGGCTTCGGCCTCGCGCTCGAGTACGCCGTGCTCTTCCCGCTGGCCGGGCTCGACAACCCGGTCGCCCACCTGCACGCGTTCCCGGCGCAGCTCGCGCGCGTGCGTGTCATGTACAGGTTCTAGGATGGCCATGCGACGATCCGCCTCTCTCCTCGCTTCGCGCGCGCTGCTCCTCGTGGGCGGCTTGGGCGTGCTCGCCGCCGGGTGCGAGGCCAACCGGACGCACCTCGCCGACACCAACCCGTACGAGGCGGGCACCACGGCGCCCCTGTCGTGCGTGCCCAACCTCGACGGCCAGATCGACTCCTCCGAGCTCCAGCCGGCTCTTGGCATCGCGGCGAAGTACCTGGTGAACGCCGCGGGCACCTCGCGCACGGTCGACGTCGCGGGCATGACGAACACGAGCGGTCAGCTCGTGTGGGACTGGGCCACGAGCTACGCGGACGACCAGGTCGCGACGATCGAGGCCTCGTCGCTCTCGGGCAAGTGGTACGCCTCGTCCTTCCCCGACGGCCAGTTCGCCACGTCGTTCGACGCCGGTGACACGCTCGAGGCCGTTTACTCGCAGGACGCCAGCGGCTTCTACCTGCACGGGCTCGCGTCGACCGAGGAGAGCCCCGCCTCGGGCAAGACGCTCTGGACGTACGACAAGCCCGTCGCGCTCTACACGTTCCCGCTCAAGCCCGGCGCGTCGTGGACGCAGACGGGCGTGATTCGCAACGGCCTGGTGCACGGCAGCCCGTACGCGGCCACCGACGTCTACCAGGGCACCGACGACGCCACCGGCCAGCTCGTCCTGCCGGACTTCACGTTCACTCAGGCGCACCGCCTGCGCTTCGTCGTTATCACGACCTTCTCGGCCGGCGGCAACCCCATCGTGAGCCGCCAGGTCTCGTTCCTCTTCGAGTGCGCCGGCGAGGTTGGCCGCGCGACGAGCATGCCGGGCGAGACAAACGCCAACTTCACGACGGCGGCCGAGCAGCGCCGCCTGGGCACCTGAGAGACGACGTAGAGAGAGAGGAGCGGTTCCATGTGGACTGAGTGGAAGAAGGCGTTCGATGCGTGGGAGACCTCGACGGCCAAGTGGGTCGAGGAGTGGATCAAGAGCCCGCTCGTGCTGGGCCCGAGCGGCGCGATGCTGACGATGGCCATGAAGGCCAAGAAGGCCGGCGACGACGCGAAGGCGCAGCTCTGGGGGCAGGTTGGCCTGCCGACCAAGCGCGATCAGGAGCGGACGCTGCACCTGCTCAACCAGCTGCAGAGCCGCATCATGGACCTAGAGGAGAAGCTCGAGTCACGGGGGTAGGACCATGGACGTCACGCCGTTTCTGGATCTCAAGATCGCGCCGCGCGCGGTGTTCGACTCGCTCGCCGAGCGCCATACGCGCCCGCGCTTCATGCTCCCGACCGACGACGGCGACTGGAGCGTCGTCACGTGGGGCGCCTTCGCGCGGCAGATCCGCGACGCCGCGCTGTTCGCGACGTTCGCGGGCCTGAAGAGCGGGGAGCGCGCATGCGTCTTTGCGCCCAACCGCGTCGAGTGGATGAGCGCGGCGCTGGGGATCCAGGCGGCCGGCGGCGTGATGGTCCCGGTCTACGCCTCGAGCACCGCCGATCAGGCGGCCTACGTGGTCGAGCACTCCGACGCGCGCTTGGTCTTCGTCGACACACCTGCGCTCGTCGCCCGCGTGCTCGCCCGGTGGGAGGCGTACAGGGGCGTCGAGCGAATCGTCGTCCTGGACAACGCCCTCGACGTCGTTCGCGTCGTCTCCGACGTTCGTGACAAGGGCGAGAAGGTGCCGGCGTTCGCCGAGCTCGAGCGCAAGTTTGTGACCTGGTCGCGCGCCAGCGCGATGGGCCGGGCGCGCGACGCCGAGGACGCGGGCGCCTTCGAGCGCACGATGCACGGCGTCTCGCTCGACCAGCCGGGGGTCATGCTCTACACGAGCGGCACGAGCGGCGATCCCAAGGGGGTGCCGCTCACGCACCGCAACGTCGCGGTCAATGGTCTCGACTGGCTCAAGTGCAACGCGCCGCTCCTCGGCGAGGGCGACGTCGACCTGCTTTGGCTGCCGATGAGCCACATCTTCGGCTTCGGCGAGGCGTGCCTCGGCAACACGCTGGGCTTCACGACATACATGGTCGACCCGCGCGTCGTGCTCGAGCAGCTCCCGAAGGTCCGACCGAGCGTCTTCATGAGCGTGCCGAGCGTGTGGGAGAAGATCGCGACGGGCGTCATGGGCGCCCCGACGACGCAAGCGCGGCGGGCGAGGCTCGACGAGGCGACGGGCGGGCGGCTGCGCTTCTGCCTCTCGGGCGGCGCCGGGCTCAAGCGCGAGGTGAAGGAGCTTCTTTACGAGCACGGCGTGCTCGTCATCGAGGGATACGGCCTGACCGAGACGTCGCCCACACTCACGCTCAACCGCCCCGACGCCTTCCGGTTCGACACGGTGGGCAAGCCGCTGCCGAGCGTGAAGCTCAAGCTCGCCGAGGACGTCGAGATCCTCCCGCGCGGCCCGAGCGTCT
>JAJYCT010000009.1 GCA_021778125.1 Myxococcales bacterium | reverse complement strand
AGCACGATCCTCGTCATCTCGACCGAGGGCGGCGGGCAGACCGAGCGCTTCCGGCTCCTCGACGCGAACCACATGGCGCACGTCCAGCCCATGGTGGGCGAGATGAAGTACACGCGGGTCGCCGGAGGTGGGCAGTGATCGGCGCTTCGTCTGCGAGTTGTGTGGCACGCGCCGGTGCGATCGCCATCGCAGTCGTCGCAGCCTTCGCGTGCTCGTCGGGCAGCGGGGGCGGAGGCGGCTTCCCGTACCACGGGCCGTCGTGCGCGAGCGACAATCCGAGCGACGCGTGCTGGAGCTGCGTGCAGAGCAACTGCGGAAGCCTCGCCAGCTGCGTGACAGGCGCGGGCTCCGACTACGTCAAGTGCCGGTGCGCTTGCGCTCAGTTCGACTCGTCATGCTGGGAGAGCTGCGCGTCGCAGAATGCGAGTGCGTACCAGTCATACATGGGTTGCCCGTTCTCGTGTGATGCGTGCAGCAGTCAGTGCTCGTGCGCAGGGGTCGCGGGGAACTGCCTGCTGTGAGCGCCGCCTTCGGGGCGACTTGTGCGCCAGCACGCCGCCACGGACGCAGCCGGGGGCAGGCATGGAGAGAACGCACTCACGGACACCGTTGAGGGAAGGAGAACGCGGATCATGGTGCGACAGAATGGGCTGGGGCCTCGCGATGCCGGTCACTGCCGGAGGTGGGCAGTGATCTCGTCCTCAATTCGTTTCCCACGGGTGAGCGCGCTCGCGCTGATCGTCGCCGCGGCCTTCGCGTGCTCGTCGTCCGGCGGGGGCTCGGGCTCTGGCGGCGGTTCCGACTCCGGCGCGTCGAGCGGCGGGTCGAGTGGCGGCTCCGGGAGCGGGTCCGGCAGCGGAGGGGGCGACGCCGGAGGAAGCTGTTCCAGTGGCTGCAACGACGGCTTCTCCTGCACCGTCGACGCGTGCGTCGCGGGCGCCTGCAAGCACTCGATCGGGCCGAACTCCGGCGCGACGGCGTGCCCGGCGGGCCAGTACTGCACGGTGGAGAAGGGCTGCGTCGCGAGCCCTGCGTGCGCGTCTGTGACCGACTGCCAGAACGCGTGGAAGGGCGACGCCTGCAAGACGAACATCCAGTGCGATCCGGCGAGCTCCGTTTGCACGTTCGACGTGCTCGACAAGGACAAGGACGGCTACCCGCCACAGGTCTGCAGCGGCGGGGACTGCGACGACAGCGATCCGAGCATTCACCCCGGCGCCACGATCACGTGCGACGGCAAAGACGACGCCTGCACCGGCGTCGTCGACCAGGAGCCCCAGGCCGACCAGTGGTGCCTGGCAACGGATCCAACGAAGTCGTGCCAGAACGGGACGTGCCAGTGCAACCCGAAGAACCTCTGCCCCACGGGGTCCGGCAAGACCGCGTGCATCGATCTCTCCGGAGACTCGATCAATTGCGGCGCGTGCGGGCATGCGTGTGCCCAGGGCGAGTCCTGCATGGGCGGCACGTGCACCTGCACCGCGAGCTCCTGTCCCGTCGACCAGTGCATCGCCGAGTGCACGCGGGAGGTCACGTACTCCTGCTACACGCCGACGATGAGCGAATGTCTCGCTGCATGCCACGTCGCGCGGAACGGCTACTCGGGCAACTGCCTCAACCTGTTCGACGCCCGGCAGCAGTGCGAACTCGACAACAGCAGCGTTGCCACGTGGCGGTGCGCGGATTGCTCGGGCCAAAGTTGCGTATCATGCACGAGCGGACCCACTTGCGGCTTGCTCCAGGCTCCGAGCACTGCGTGCAACTTGGTGCGGGCCGAGTTCACCGCCGCCAACTGCATGCCCACGTGCACGGGCGGCACAACGCTGTGCGCCCCAGCCTGCGTCGACACCACGGCGGATCCGCTCAACTGCGGGTCTTGCTACAACACGTGCCTCTCCGGCCAGACCTGCACGGCGGGGATGTGCAAGTAGTCCGATCCCGAGACCTGCTCGACGAGGTCTCGCTGGGCTTGTCCGGTATGAAGGGCACGAGTGCCGCGCCCTCACTCCCCGCCCGGCGGCTCCACGAGCCACACCTCCACGACCGCTGCCGACACGCCCATGGTTTCCGCGACTTCTGCGACAGCAAACCCCTGCGCGCGAAGCCGATGGGCACGCGCCACGTAGGCGCGGCGATCTCCGATCGACATCCTGGGCTCGTGCACGGTGACGTGCACCCCGCCGCCGTTCGCAGTCTCGATCGGCCCGGGCGACGGCAGCGTCCTGCCAACCTCCTCCTCCGGAAGCACATCCTCGACGAGGTGCGCGCCGGCCTGCTCGTGCTGTAGTCGATGCAGAGTCGTGCGCATCGGTTGGCTGGAGTTGGTCCGGACGAGGAACACGTACCTCACGCCACAAATCGGTTCGCTCACCCGTACGACGCGAGCGCGACGTACCGGAGCGGCGCCGTTGGTGAACTCCCAGACCTGCCCCGAGCGAACTTCCACCGGCACGACGCCCGCGTCCTCCACTCGAAGCGTACGCCGCGCCGGGTCCGTCGTCGCGCGCAGCTACCTGAGGTGGCGCGAAGGGGCGTTCGGCGTCGGGGACCTTCCCGCCAGGCCCCCAAGCGCAGTATGGGCTGCCGTCCGCGTCCCTCCGCTCCCAGCGCGCCTCCCTCGACGACAGCCTAGCCTCCGGCCCGCACGAACGGCAGACCGTGACGATGCGCAGTGACTCGCTGGCCGTTTCGATGACGACATCCTCAACCGACGACGCGGACGTGTACCCCACGGACACTTCCGAGATGACCAGCCTCCCACGGTATCGACCCGGGGTCGTTGCTGTCTGAATCTGAGGGCGTGATCTACGGCACCGAAGACGGCAACGCCCGGGTACTCTCGCTACCGGAGCACGTCGAGCCCGTTGATGAACACGACGTGGTGGCCAACGTTGCCGTTGTAGTTGGCGGTGAACGCCATCGTGACGTTGATCGTTCCCGCCAGAATGAGCTGGTCCATGCGGCTGACGTAGCGCTTGCCCGTGATGACGTGCTGCCCGAGGGATTCAAGGCAGATGTAGAGGCTCGTTTGCGGCGGCACCTGTGGAGGGAGAGCGCCTCGGCGGCCGCGGATGGCGATGTCGTCACCGTCGATCTGTAGTGTGACGAACTGGTCGTCCGTCCGATTCGCGAACTCGACGACGAGAGGACCGCTGGCGCAGTTCGGGACCGGCGTTCCGAGCGAGCCCTCGTTCTGTGCGTGTCCCCCCGGCGTCGCCACGGGCCCGGACACCAACGGTGCACTGGCCGACGCAGGCGGGGGCGTCGGTGCCGCCGATGACATCCCCGACGCCGCGTTGCAGGCTCGGATGATCTCGAGCGTGTTCGAGTCCGACACAGTGTACGTGCGCTCGAGGGTATCCCTCACTTCCGAAGCGACGCCCGCGTGCGTCCCGGCGACCCCGGCCTCAGCCGAGAGCTTCCGGCCCTTCTCTTCGCCGAGCTGGGCACCCTGGGCGCGAACGCACGCCACGTAGTCGGCCACGCGCTCGTTGACGCACACGCCGTCGAGCAGGGTGCGCGATGCTCCGCAGCCGTCGACCGGACTTGCAGCCGGAGTGCAGGCGGCGAGAACACCGAAGGCTCCGATGCATGCGACCGACTTCCGCATGGGACATCTCCCAAGCTACCACTCGTGATCGAGAGCTGCAGCTCTCTCTCGATTGAGCCATCCGCCCCCTGCGCCGTCTTGAAGCGTCCGGTTCTCCCGTCGCTGGCACTGTGCGCGGCTCTATGCCCGCGTCATGTCATGACGCCCAGGAAGCCCCGCGTGTGAGTGATGCGAAGCGCGACGCGCTGGCGCATCATCGGCCGAGGCCACCACCGCGCCGAGGTCCCCATGACGACGCCGCTCCTTGTCCATCTGGTCTTCCATCCCGAGTCGAAGGAGGGCCGCGCGCTCGCCGTCGCGATCCACCGCGCACTGAACGACGACCCGGCGCTCCCGGGCCTGCGCGTGCCAACGCTGCTCGTGCCGGAGGACGGCACGGGCCTCCCCCCCCAGCTGCTACCGGTTGACGCTGCCGACCTGAGTCTCGTGGTGGTGCTCGCGGACGACGAGATGGTAGTCACCCCGACGGATCTCGTCGCCGGACGCCAACCATGGGGATCCTTCGTCGCCGAGACGTGGGCCCGTTGCAGTGGCAGCCCGCATCGGATGCTGCCCTTCCAGCTCACCCCTCACGCCTGGCCGCTGGATGCGCGTCTGAGAGGGGTCAGTTTTCCACCCGCCTATCGCGAGGCCGCCGGCGAGGCACGAACAACGTGGATTGTGCGGCGAACCGTTGTGGAGCTCTGCCGCTTCCTCCTGGGCCAGGACGCCGGCACGAGCGTCCCCGTGACGCTGTTTCTCAGCCATGCGAAAGCGGACGTGGCCGCCGAACCGCAGGTTTTCAAGAGCCTGGTCGACCACCTCGACGCCACAAAGCCAATCGATACCTGGATCGACAGCGCCCGCATCGAGGGCGGTTCCGAGTTCGGGAAAGCGATCGCCTCGGGAGTGCAGGACTCTGAACTCCTGGTCCTTCTCACCAAGCACTATAGCAGCCGGACGTGGTGCCGGCGCGAGGTGCTGCTCGCCAAGGAGCACCAGCGCCCCATCGTGGTCGTCGATGCGCTGGAGGGCCTCGACCTCCGCGGCTTCCCCTACCTGGGCAACGTACCCGTGGTGTCCTGGACGAGCGTCGGCGCCCAGGGCGCCGTCGACCTGCTCCTCAAGGAGACACTGCGGCGTCTCCATGTCCAGCGGCTGCTGAGGCGCCAGCAGGCGGGCAGCGACCACGTCCTGACGGCGCCGCCGGAGGCGGCGAAGCTCATCGGGCTGCCCAGCGGAGCCACGGTGCTCTATCCAGATCCGCCGCTCGGAGACGAGGAACTGGAGCTGCTGGCGCCGCTCCGGCACCAGCTCGAGACGCCCCTCCAACGGGCGGGGAGGGACCGCCGCCTGCAGGGCCGCGCTATCGCGCTCTCGATATCGGAGAGCGACGACCTGCCGCGCCACGGCCTGCTGGTCGATCACCTCGAGGCCGTGCTCATGGAGGTCTCCCGCCACCTCCTCGTCCGGGGCGCCAGCCTGGCCTACGGTGGCCACCTCGGAAACGAGGGGTACACTGCACGGTTGTTCGAGCTGGTGCAGGCGCATGATGCGTCGAGCAAGCTCCCAACGTTCGAACGAGTCCGCAACTACGTGGGCTGGCCGTTGCCTTTCAAGACGCTGCCGAAGGCGACGCTCGCAGCCTTTCAGGCGATGGCGACCTACGTCCGCGTAGCGCGACCGGCGGGCATCGAGCACTTGGAACCCGCGACGTTCGTCGAAGAGCCAGAGTTCTTCACTCCCTCTTCTGCCGCGCGGCGCTACGCATGGGCCCGCGGCATGACGACCATGCGAGAACAGCAAGTCGCCGATGTGCAGGCGCGAGTGATCCTCGGGGGCAAGGTCGGGCCCACCCTCTCGGCTCAGCCTGACGGAGGACAGCGCGTGACTTGGTACTCAGGACGCATACCAGGCGTCATCGAGGAGGCTCTGCTGACCCTACGGGCTGGGCAACCGTTGTTTGTTTGCGGCGGGTTCGGCGGGGCGGCCGAGGTCGTGGCTGATCTGCTTGAGGGCCGCTGCCGGCCGGAGTTCACTTGGGACTACCAGAAGGCTGCCCCTTTCGCGGAAGGTATGCGCCAGATCTACGGCCAGCAGGGAGTTCTTTGGGAGAACTACGATGAAATGGTCACGTTCTTCCGCACGGTGGGCGTCGACGGGCTCGCGCTGCAGAATGGTCTCTCCGTAGATGAGAACCGAGAGCTATTCCGCTCTCGTGATCCAAACCGGATCGTCGAACTCCTGCTGATGGGGCGCATGTCTGCCGCGTGAGCAGCCTCGTCGCACCAGGAGTCCCGAAGCGCGATGCGTCTTCCGCGCGCGCGATCAACGTTCCCAGCGATCACCTGACCGATTCTTGGCGAATGACGGGCGCCCGTTGTCCGGCTGCACGCGACCCTTCCGCAGGTACGCTTCGTGCACCCAGGCTTGGACCTCCTTCGGATCCTCGCTCCAATGGTGCAGCGTTGCGAAGCCGGCCTCGACGTTGTCGTGCAAGCGTGGGGGGATCGTGTACGGGTCGTACTTCCCTATCCGGCCACCGAAGTGGTGGTCGTAATAGGACGGGAGCATGATCCCAAGCAACCCCGATCTTGGATTCGCGGGCGTATTCCGAATTGAGGATCCGATCTCCCAGTCAACGTGTTTGCGCTGCCAAGTCAAGGCGCCGACAAGTACGACCGTCACAGACGTATCGCGCAGATATTCGTCGCGGATCTTCTGGCGGATGGTTTCCGTCGGCAGCGTCTCATCAATGTCGCCGACTCTCACTGCGCCAGGGATGATCGCGCCAAAGCGATTGCCAAAACGCAACTCGAAGATTTTCCTCCGAGATTCATCGAGTTCATGGTGGTAGCTGACGAAGACCCTGTGGAGCTGGCTCATGCGACACATGTTCTCCTGAACCGTGGTCGCTGCCAAGCGACAGCCAAGGACACCCGACTCGACAAGGGCTTGGGCGCCAGCGCCGCCCGCTCAGTCAAGCGAGCCACTGCTCGATGGTCCACCAGGTACCGTCGCGAGGATCCTTGACGCACCACCGCTCCTTGTCCTGGCCTTGGAGCCGGATGCGTTCGATGACCGGGTAGATCGCCAGGTACTCCTGCTCCACGACCGCAGTAACCGCTGCGTCGGGAGCGATTGGGAGGAGGGCGATATTCTCCAGCCCCTTCTTCGCGTCCGCGTAGCCGAGCTCCCACGGGATCCATCGCGAAGTTCGAACGTTGGCTGAGGTTGCCACCACGAAGCGGCGGCAGTTTGCGATCCGGTCCCGCAGCGTGTGTGCCGTTGTTCCGGATGGCGAGGTCGGGAGCAGATCGTCGTCGACATCGCGATATGCCGTCGCCCCGAACGTGGAGAAGAAGTCCTCTACTTGGTCCAGTGCCGGTCGATCAAGATGCGAGTGCGACAGGAACAAGTCAGTGCCTGGCCGGAACTTCTTCGCCTCCTTGACGATGCCGCCGACGCCGACAGGGACGCGGGGGCGTGCGTACCTCCGCAGCTGTTCAAGGGTCATGTAGGCCACAGGTTCCTCCCAGATTCCTTTGCGTTCGTGCGTGGGGCGAACGACCAGTCCTTCGTCGTCCTCCGGCGCTCCTGTGGAACGGAGTTTCCCTCGGGCCGCACCCCAACGCTGCCTCGGTGGCGTCTCGCCGTCGAGTGCATTGGACGAACAAGAAGAGCGCGGCACCCGAGATGGATGCTGCGCCGAGGAAGCGGTTCCTGGTCACCGCAGGTCACCGCCGCTGAGGGCGGCGGTCGTTGTGCGCCGGAGGCGGATCGGGCTCGCTCTCGTGGGCCCCCGCGTCCCGGATGTGAAGACGGCCGTCAACGTGGATCTCACGGCCGCGAGATCCGACTCCAACGGCGAGACGGAGCTGGACACTCTGTCCCTCAGTGACGCGGCTCGGCCCCCGGCATGTTCTTCCTGACGTGCGCCATGAGGACCACGGGCGTACGCTTGCAAGTAGCGTGAGCGGCAGCGGCGACCGACCAACCATCCCAGCGGACCTTCGCGGCCTCGCTCGCGAGAGCGAGCGCGAGTTCGAGACCGCGTCGAGCGATGTCCGCCCGCTGATGCCGCTGCACGCGGTGCCATGGCTCATCATGACGCTGGACCAGGTGAAGGCGCTGCCGCTGGACGCGCGAGCGGGCCGGCTTCTCTCGCTCGTCGACGGACGCGCCACGATCGAGATGATCCTCGACATGTCAGGCATTCGAGAGGACGAGGCCGTCGACATCCTCGCCCGGATGCTGGAACTGGGCGCGATCGAGCTTCATGACGCGATCTGACTGCGGTCCTCAACCGGCGGTGAGTTCGCGCGGGAGGCGTAGATGCGAAAGGCGTGGCGCCCGCGTGGAACCGCCCTCTGAGGAAGTGGTTGTCGGTATCTGTCGAACGTACGCCGTGCGCCATCCTCGCAGACCCTTCCCTGGCAGCGCACCGACGTAGTATGGGCTGGCCATGCCGTCCGCGTCCCTCCGCTCCCAGCTCGCCTCCCTCGCCGACACCTTCGCCAGCTCCGTCCTCGCCGCCATCCGAGGCGCTTCCCTTGACGACCTGCTCTCCGAGGCCCAGGGCACATCTCGGTCCGGTCGCCGGGAGCGACCTCGGACGGCGGACGGCGCTCCTCTGCCTCGCCGACCGAGCCGCAAGGGCCGCCTCGGCCGGCGCTCCCCCGAGGACATCGCCAAGACGCTCGCCCAGGTCGTGGCCCTCGTGAAGAGGCACCCCAAGGGGCTGCGGTCCGAACAGATCCGCCACGCGCTCAAGCTCGACAAGCGCGAGGTGCCCCGCGTGCTGCACGAGGGGCTCTCGAAGAAGATGCTTCGGGCGAGAGGGCACAAGCGCGCGACCACCTACTCGGCGAGCGGCGCGGGAGCGGCGAAGGCCGCGAAGAACGCGACCAAGAGGAAGCGCACGCGGAAGGCGCCGAAGAAAACGTAGCCCGCGCCGGCCGAGCCTCTCGGCGTCAGCTCCTGTGTGCTCTCTGGATTGCGACCTGGTGAACGATGATGTCGGCCAGCGATCGCTCGACGTCTCTCACCGGCGTGCCCATCCGGTGGCCGCGCTGGGCGATCCAGCGATGGACGTCTCTCCAATTCGGCGCGAAGAGCGTGCAGAGCCGGCCCCTCAAGGCCGCTTCCAAGGGCGCGCCGGGTGCAGCGATCGATGGCCTCAGCGAGGATCTGATCGGGAGGATGACCCGCTACTGCAGCGTGCTCCCACGCCCGCAGCAGACGCGCTCGGCGCACGGGTCGTTCAACGGGTCTTCATGACGCCCGTCATGGCCGAGGCCCGTACGCATGGCTATGTGCCCTCGGCGGGTGCGCACGATGTCGCCGACAACACGCACGAGCGTGCGATGAGCCCATCCCCGAGGGCGCTGCTGTCCGTCTTGCTGGGGACAGCCTGCCTCCTGAGCGCGCAACCGGCCGGCTCGCAGCAGCAGGATCCGCTGCTCGCGGAGATCGCGGGGCACTTCCGCGCGACGAAGAAGTGGTTCGGCATGGTCGCCGATCTCGGCCTGGAGCGCGCGGCGGACGGATCGCTCGTTCCGCTCTACGAGACGCTGCACTCGAAGTTCGTCCTCCGGCACGATGCCGCCGGCCAGACGCTCGACGCGAGGCTCCCCGCGATTGCGAGCGCTGCGCACGTGGTCGCGTTTCACGGGGTCGACGGCTTCTCGGTGCGCACCGAGGAGATCGGGATGCGGCCGGTGCCCGCCGAGGTCCACCACGGCGTCGTCGTCTATCGCGGCGCCGTCGCCGGCGGCGACCTGCTCTACAAGCTGACGCCCACGCACGTCGATGAGTACGTCTACCTGCGCGATCCTCCGGCGAGGCTCACGCGGGAGCTCGAGTTCGACACCGGCGGCGCCGTCTGGAAGCTGCGCGAGGCGGGGACGAACCTGGAGGTGCTCGGCAAGGATGGCATCGCGCGCCTCCGTCTGAGCGCTCCGCTCGCCCGGGCGGCTGACGGCACGAGGCGGCGGGGAGCGGTGCACGTCGAGGGCCGCAGGATCATCCTCGACATCGATCTGACGGGGATGCGCGCGCCCATCCTGGTCGATCCCGACTGGTCCACCACGGGGACGATGACCGTCTCTCACTGGGGAGACGCCGCGTGGCGCCGCCCGGATGGCCGCGTGATGGCGGTGGGCGGCTGCGGGCTCACCAACTGCCCGACGAGCTTCGCGCAGTCGGCGTGCGGGCAGATCCTGGCCAACAGCGATCTGTGGGACCCCGCCTCGGGCACATGGACGTCCGCGCCTCCGATGTCGACGGCGCGCACCGCGTTCGCCGGAATGCCCCTGCCCACGGGCGACCTGCTCGTGGCCGGCGGGTGCACGGCGACCAACTGCACGCAGATGAACGACGCTGGAGCCTGCTTTGCATCGGTCTGCACTGCCACGACGGCGCTAGCCGAGCGCTATTCCTTCGCCACGGGCGCCTGGATCGCCGCAGGCTCGCTCTCGTCACCGCGCGCGAGCGTGATGGGCGTCGCGATCGGCGGCGGCGCCTTGGTGGCGGGCGGCTGCGACGTCGGCGGCTGCACGACGAGCACCGAGCGATGGACCGAGGCCACCAACACCTGGTCCGACGCGCCCGCGCTGGCGGCCCCGCGCGGGTACGGCACCGCGACGGCGCTGGCCGACGGACGCGTGCTCGTCGTGGGCGGCTGCGCGGACCCGGGGTGCGCGACCGTTCTGGGCGACGCGACCGTCTACGATCCGGCTGCCGGTACGTGGTCGGACGCAGGATCGATGACCTCGCCGCGCGCGGGACACACGGCGACCCTGCTCGCCGACGGCAGCGTGCTGGTGGCCGGAGGCTGCTCGGACGCGGGCTGCAGCACGGTGCTCGCGACAGCCGAGACCTGGGCTCCGCTCGGCGCGGGCGGGGGCTTCTCACCCGCTCCCCCGATGGCGGGCGCGCGACACCACCACACCGCCACGTTGCTGCAGACCGGCGAGGTGCTGATGGCCGGGGGCGCGGACGTGAGCGGCTCGAGCGTGCCCACGTCGGAGGTCTACCTGCCCGTCGCGCGCCAGTGGCTCGAGACGTCGGCGATGATGATGTCGCGCGCGTACCACATCGGCGTGGAGCTCGCCGACGGGCGGGTGCTCGTGGGCGGCGGGTGCAACCCGCAGACGTGCATCCCGTTCGCGGAGATCTTCTCGCCGGCGCGCCTGCCGCCGGACGGTGATGCGGGCATCGACGCCTCGGCGTTCCAGGCCGACGCGAGCGCGCCGGAGGCGTCGGCGCCGGAGGCGGGCCTGGCGCCGCGCGCGGCGTCGCCGCATCCACCGCTCTACCGCACGGGCGTCGTGACCTGCGCCACCGAGGCGAAGCAGGACCTGCCGTGTCCGGCGCCGGGCTACCCGCTCGAGGACGGCGACTTCCAGCCGGACACGCAAGCGTTCGTGAAGTCCGCGCCGGACGAGATCGCCGACACGACGACGGGCCTCGTCTGGCAGGCGAGCGACGACGGCAGGGCGTACGACCAGCCTTCGGCGGTCTCGCACTGCGCGGCGTTCCGCGGCTCGCAGGGCTCGACCGGCTGGAGGCTGCCCTCGGTCATCGAGCTCACGACGCTCGTCGATCGAGGGGCGACCGACCCGGCGACAAGCTCCCTCTTCGAGGGCGCGCAGCCCACCAACTACTGGACGTCCACTCTCGAGGCGTCCTCGAAGATGCTCGCGTGGACCGTGAAGTTCGACGACGGCCCCGTCATCCCGCTGCTCATGGACACGCAGTTTCCCGTGCGCTGCGTCCGCGGCGCCAGCAGGATCCTGAACGCCGGCAGCGTCGGGCTGCGCGCGGCCGGCCCGCTCGTCGCCATGACGCAGACGGTGCGCGACGAGACGACGGGCCTCGAGTGGCAACGTCGCGACGACGGGGTTCGGCGCTCCTGGAACGATTCGCTGTCGTACTGCGCCGGCCTGTCGCTCGGCGGCCTCTCGGGCTGGCACCTGCCCAACGTCAGCGAGCTCGCAGGGCTCGTGCAGTACGACGGCACGCACGCCGGCGCCGCGATCGATCCGTCGTTCGAGGACGCCAAGGGGGACCTCTACTGGAGCTCGACGCCGAACGAAGGCTCGCCCGGGTTCGCGTGGATGGTCACGTTCAATCTCGGCACCGTGGACGGCGTGTCGGGATCAGGCCTGGGCTACGCGCGCTGCGTGAGGCACTTGGCGGAGACCGCTCCCGACGCGGGCACGGGCGCTCCCGCGAAAAATGGCTCTGGATGCGGGTGCGAGATCGGACCCGGCGACTGGCGCGGCGGTGCTCTCGCGGCGACCGGCTCGCTGGTCGCCGCGGCGGCCTTGCTGCGCCGCAGGCGCCGATGAGCCCAGTCGGGCGGCGCCACGCGTGCACCGCGGCGCAGGTCCTGCGAGTCGCTTCACGCGTAGCGCCGGGCCCAGCGCTCCAGCCGTCTCAGCGACAGGTTGGCGAGGTACCCCAGGGCCCCGACGACGAGGTCGATGGCGAGGTCGGTCGTGTCGGACGCAATCTGCGCCGAGATCATCCGCGAGCCGATCCCGTGGTCGGCGCCTGCAATCATCTCGGTCACGACGGCGATGATGAGCGCCATCGACGCGCTCGTGAGCCAATGTCCCGGTCATCGTTCCCGTCGGTGCGGCAGACCCTCGTTCCTCGTGTGAGCCTGGCATTCGCGTGTGCCCTTCTGTTCGTCGCGGGACCGGCGGCCGCCCAGTCTACGCCGCCGGACGGCCCGTTCTTCTTGCACGCGAGCGCCGGTTTCAACGTCTACACATACGCTGGCGCTTCGGGGAGCGCGCCGTCGCAGACCCTCACGCCAGCGGATCACCCCATGACCTTCGAGCAGGTCGGCGCCGGATACTGGGTACACCCCAACGTGCGCCTCCAGCTCACGGGCATGCTGGGGGAGACCCTGTCGGGTCTCAAGCCCGGCGCGCGCGCGCTGACCCAGATCAGCTTCTTTCCGTGGGTGGCGTTCACCACCCACGGCTTCTTCGCAGGCGCCGGGCCGCTTTTCGCGCCGCGCGCCTTCGGCATCGATGCCTTCAACATCGGCATCTTCAGCTGCGCTGGCTACGGGCTGCCGCTCGGGCAAGGTTGGAGCCTCTCGCTGGCGCTGCAGGTGCCCGTGCTGATCGAGCAGCGCACCTCGGTGGCGATCACCCCCGCTCTCGTCCTCGGCTGGCGGTTCGGATCGTAGCGCCCACCGATCACGCGAGTTCAGAGCTTGGCCGGAAACGTGTAAGGCTTGGGCGCTACGAGACGAGAGGGGTGCCCACGTCGAGCCAATTGGTACGCTCTCGAGTCCGCCCGATCACCGACAAGGACACGCGCGGCGAAGAGCAGTGGCGTACCGGCGCTGCGCACGAAGACAAGCCAGTGCTCGCGTCCTCAGCGCACCTGCCGGCGCATGTGGACGCGGAAGCAGGCGCCGCGTCCTGGCGCCGTCCAAAGCGTGATCTGGGCCTGCATCTGGGCGGCGTACTCCCGGCAGAGGGCAAGACCAAGCCCCGTGCCACCGTGGTCACGGCGTGTCGTGAAGAAGGGCTCGAAGATCCGGTCGCGGATCTCGGGAGGCACCCCAGGGCCGTTGTCCCGCACGGAGAGGATGGCCGCGTCGGCCGCCCCGTAGACGTGAAGGCGCACCCGAGGGGACGGGAGCTGACGGGCGGCGTGCGCCGCGTTGGTCACGAGGTTCATGACGATCTGCCCGAGCAGCCGGGGATCGGCACGCGCGACGACGGCCCCGTCGATCAGCTCCTGCACGTCGATGCCCCGAAGCTCGCCGGCCGCCCAGCGGCGAACATCGTGCACGAGCGAGGCGAGATCGACGTTCTCGACGCGGCTGCCGTGTCCCGTTTGGGCGAGATCACGCGTCGTGGCGAGGACGCCTCGGATGCGGTCCAGGGCACCTGCCATGTCGGTGAGCGCGTCGCGCAGGTCCCGCGGGGAGACGCGCGACATCCGCTCCTGCGCAGCCGTGCCAGCCTCTGTGGTCGGGCGGGCGAGGAGATCACGTGCCTGGAGGAGGCACTCCACGTTGTCTCGGACAGCCTCGAAGTTCGCGAGGAGCACGGCCAGCGGATTGCTCACCTCATGCGTGAAGCCCGCGGTCACCCGTCCGAGCGCGGCCAAGTGGGCTTGCACGTCGAGCTGCCGCATCAAGTCGTTGGCATGGACTTTCGCCGTGTGCAGGTCGATCGCGGAGCCGATGGCCGCCAGCAGCTGGTGCTCGTCCACGGGAGCTCGCAGGCACAGCGCGGCCCCCGCCTCGTAGGCCGCGCCGACCTCCGTGGCCGGTGCCACGTCGGCCAAGACGACGATGATCGCCGCATCGCTCCTCGTCCTCGCGCGGAGCCCTGCCACGGCATGCGCGGCTCCGGCCTTCGTGTCGGAGATGACCACCGTCGCGACAGAGATGATGTCGTCGCCACCGGCTACCCGGCCCGCGTTCTGCAAGACAAGCGACAACTGGTCGCGCAGCTTTCGGTCGGCGATTGCGAGAGCCACCGCGGGCACGACCGCGTACTGGCCCGACTCGGAAGGTAGCTCTTGGTCGAAGACGAGCGCCGCGTCGGGACCACCTTCGGGCGCCGAGGAGGGCGGAAACGGGGTTCTGGGGAGCGGAGAGTCCACGTGCTTACGACTCGCTTGCTGCTGAAGTTTGCCCGTCGCGGAGCCGATGCGAAGGGGAGGCCACGGCGGAATCCTCTACCATCGCCTTACGGCCCGTTCCCTCTCGCCCCGAGCACCTCGCGCACCTTTCGCGTGAGCTTGTCCGGCGTGAGCGGCTTCTGGAGGTGCGCCGATCCCGGCACCAGGACTCCGTGGTGAACGATGGTCTCGCCCGTGTAGCCGGACATGAAGAGCACCTTCATGTCGGGGCGCCCGCTCGTGAGCCGACGGGCGAGCTGCGTGCCGTTCATCCTCGGGAGCACAACGTCGGTGAGCAGCAAGTGGATGCGCTCTCGGTGTTGTTCGCAGACGAGAAGGGCTTCACCCCCGTTGCGAGCTTCGAGCACGCGGTAGCCGCTGCGCTCCAGGATGCTGCACACGGCGGCTCGCACCGGATCGTCGTCTTCGACGAGCAGGATGGTCTCCGTCCACCGCCCTGATTCGAGAACCGGCGGTCGCCATGAGCAAGCCTCGGCGGCACCGTCGGTTCGAGGCAAGCAGACCTTGAAGGTCGTGCCGTTGCCGGGCTCACTCTCGACCGCGATGTGCCCCCCGGCTTGCTTCACGATGCCGAGCACGGTCGAGAGTCCGAGGCCAGTGCCCTTTTGCTTCGTGGTGAAGAAGGGCTCGAAGATGCGCTCTCGCGTCTGCGTGTCGATCCCCGTTCCCGTGTCGCTCACGGCGAGCATGACGTAGCGACCGGCAGGTACGCCCTGGTGCTCGCGTTCGTCGCCGGCATCGAGGTCGACGTTCTTGGTCTCGATGGTGAGCTTGCCGCCCTGGGGCATGGCGTCGCGCGCGTTGACCGTGAGGTTCATGACGATCTGCTCGATCTGGCCCGGGTCTACGTGCACGCTGCCGAGCGCGCCGGATGCGAGCCGCGACAGTTCGACGTCTTCGCCGAGCAGACGGCGGAGCATCTTCTCCATGCTCGCGACGACCAGGTTCACGTCGACAACGGCGGGCCGAGGCACCTGCGGTCGGCTGAAGGCGAGAATCTGTCGCGTGAGCTCAACGGCACGCTCGCCGGCTCGAATCACCTGTTCGAGGTCCGCACGAATCTCGTCGTCGGAACGCCGTCGCTGAAGCGCGAGGCTCGCGTAGGTGAGGATGACGGTGAGCAGGTTGTTGAAGTCGTGCGCGATACCACCCGCGAGCGCGCCGATGGAGTCCACCTTCTGGACTCGACGCAGTTGTTCCTCGGCGCGATGGACGGCTTGCTCGGCGTCATGGAGTTGACGGCGAAGCTCCTCGACTTCGCGACCGACATCCCGCTCCGGAACCCGAGCCCTCGAGGTCTCGATGTGGGGAAAGGTGCGGGGGGGGGGGTGAGTCATCTCGCGGAACCCGAACGCGGGCCGTCGAACAAGACCGGCACACGATCCCAGCGTACTGCGATGAATGCAACCACAACGCAGGCTGGCAAGGAAGAGGGCCGGGATCCATTTCGAATACGCGTTTCCCATCCCGATCAGGAGAGACCGAGGCGGGGCCAGCCCGTGTCGCACTTGTGACCGCGCTCCCCTGTTGATGCCTGGGGGGCCGGGGATCGCGCCGGCTCCACGATGGGCGGGAACTTGTCCGGCAACCAGAACATCGCAGCGCCGTCGAGATCGTAGTCCTTCGTCGCCGTCTTCTTGATCCTCTGCGGCACGTCCTCAACTGTGACCCGACAGCGCACGGTCGTCGACCTCGCCGAGCGGCTCACCGTGGGAGAAACGTACTTCTTCGGGTACTGGGACCACTTTCGCGCGGTTGCCGAGGTCGTGCTGCCCCATCGCGCGAAAGCCCCGGATGGGCGCCGCCGCATTCGCATCCCGTCCACCGGAGGCGCTTTCGGGTGAAGAGCATGCGAAGATCGTGGGGGCGAGCGCGGCGGCGAAGGTCCTCGATCTCGCCGCCGCGATCACGAAGGCCGGCTGGGTCGTCACGCGCACCACCGCCGATGTCGGCGCGCCGCCACGGCCCGGACGACATGACGCCCGGCTGAGGCTGACCATCGGCGCGCAGTAGATGCGCGCGCTCGCGCTGCTGCTGGCCGGCTCGATCGCCGGCGCACCCTCCCTCGCTTCGACACGACGGTCACCGGGATGAGCTGGACGCCCTGGACGCTTGCGCGCAGCTCTGCGATCCCAACGCCGCGAACTCCGGATGCGCGCCCGACGCTGGCGCTTGCTCCTCGAACAACGTGACCGACTGGAACATCCCGAACACGTACGCGACGTGCGGCGGCATCGGCTCCCGAGACGACGAGATCCCACTCGCGCGACGCTGCGTCACGGCGGGTCTGCGAGCTTCTCGGCTTCCTTGCGGCGCAGTCCGAGCGGGCAGTCGCGCAGGTAGGCCCGTGCGAGCCGCGACGCACCTGATGGGTCTCCCATGCGCTGGTGCACGGCGATGCGAATGAAAGCGGCGTCCTCGCTCCGGGAGTCGCCTGGATGGTCGTGGACGAACTGCGCGAGGAGCGCGTCGGCGCGAAGATAGTCACCCGCCTCGAAGGCTCCAATCCCGGCTGCAAACCCTGCCGCCGCGCCGGAGGGCCGTGCGCTCGATGCCGCGGGAGTCGATGATCCCATCGCGGCTGCGGAGGACCCCGAGGTGACTGACGCCGTCCCGGGTAGCCGGAGAGGAGCGCCCCTCGCAGGAGCGGCGCCAGCCGGCGACGAGCGCGAAGGCGCACGGCCGGCGATCACGGCCGGCGCGGAGGTTGCGGTGGGCACGGCGGCGGTCGCCTGGGTCGTGGCCGACAGCGTCGGCTCCACGGGGAGCGCCCACGCTTGGCCAGCGCCGAGCAGGCGCTCGGGCTCGCCGTGAAGTCGCAGCGCGACGACGCCCTCGGTCACCTCGACGCGCTGGGTGTGTCCGGCCCCGACCGACGTCACGAAGCGGGTGCCGCGCACCTCGATCTCGCCGTCGGGCAACTCCAGGACGAATCGCTGGCCCGCGAGCAGATGGTCCACGTGGATGCTCAAGGTGCCGTCGGAGAGTCGTGCGCGGCTCTCCGCGCCGGCGGCCCCCGCGGTCCAGCGAACCGCGCCCAGTTCGACGACATCGAAGCGTGGCGCCGGAGCCCCGGCAGCCTCCATGGGTTGGGGTCGAGCGTGCCGAGTGACTTGAAGCAAGGCCGCGAGTACCAGCAGCGCGGCGACGCCGCACGCGGCGATCCAGCGCGCGGAGGCTCGACCGCGGGCTCCGGCTCGCCGCGTTTGCCGCGCGTCGGCACGCTCGAGCAGGTCCATCCGGCCGCGCCGCCGCTCCAGAGGAGATTGCGCGTGATCGGGCAGGTGCTCCATCGCTTCGCGCACCGAGGCGAGCGCGCGGACCGCCCTCGTGCAGATCGCGCACGCGCGCGCGTGACGCTCGAACGCCTCGCGCTCGCCGCCCTCGAGGCGACCGTCCTCGATCGCCTCGGCTTGCCAGCTTCGGTGGCACGTCGCCCTCGCGTTCGCGCTCATGGCGTCTCCTCCTCCGCGAGCAGTCGGCGGATGTCTCGCCGCGCGTGATGCAATCGCGTCCACACCGTGGCAAGCGGGATCCCGAGCGCGGCGGCCGCCTGCTCTCCGCTGATCCCCTCGACGACGACCATCAGGAAGACCTCGCGCTTCTTCCAAGGCAGGCCGTCGATGGCCCGCTGAGCGCGCACCGCGGCCTCCTTGGCCGCGAGCAACTCGGCGGGTGAGGGCTCGCCGTGAGACTTCGGCTCCGCGGCCCACGCCGCCAGCTTGCGCGCGAGCCGCGCGAGGGATCGCCTGTGCTGGCGCGCGACATTCGCGGCCAGGCCGAATAGCCAGGCGCGCGCCGCCACGCGACCGTCGTAGCCATGGCTGGCCCGGGCGACGAGCAGGAACGTCGACTGCACCAGGTCGTCGACCTCCCCTGGCTGGACGCCGAGCGCGCCCAGTCTGCCGACGAAGCGCCTGACGTCTCCGGAGTAGCGCTCGTAGAGGTCTCCGAGGCTCGCGAGATCGCCCTGCGCGATCCGTGAGAGCAGCTCCGGATCGGTGGGAGCGTGGCGCGGCGCGATCACGGCGCTCACAGCGGCTCCCATTCGACGCCGAGCGACGCGGTCATGCTCCACCACGGCAGCGGCGGCAGGGCCGAGTCGATCACCAGCGGCGTGCCGACGCGCGACGCCGCGAGGTCTGCGCCGAGCATCGGGCGCAGGCGCAGGCGCGCGCGGCGAGGAAACGCCAGACCGGCATAGAGTCCCGCTCGCGGCTCGGCGCTCGACGGCCCGCCCGTTGCGCCGCCGCCACCTGCCCCGGCGCCCGTCTCGCTCGTCACGGTCACCGCTGCCAGTGCGCCGGCCACGATGTCGACTCCGCCGACGGGCTGCCGTCGCCCGACGAGCACGCCGGTGGCGAAGCTCGACATCGCGAATCCGGAGGGCGCGGCTCCCTGGGTCGGCGCCTGCAAGGGCTCCCACTGCGCGAGCACGCCGAGCTCCCAGCGCGCGATCGTCAGGCTCGCCACGACCCCCACGTCCGGAGAGACGAACCCGCCGGGGCCGGCGATCCGTCCGCCCGCAGCGGCGCCGAGCTCCAGGTGCGCGGAGTCGGCTGGCGCCGAGGAGGGCGCGACTGCGTCGCCCGGCGAAGGGCTCGAGGGGGGCACGGCTGGGCTCGGGCCGGGGTGCGGCGGAGTGGAGAGAGGCGAAGAGGACTCGACCGAGACCAGGAGAGCGGCGACGGCGGGACCGAGATCACCTGGGCTCTCGGCCGTGCGCTGCGCCTGACGGCCGTCGCGCGTCGTGAACACGACCGTTGCCCCGACGGCGCCGACCTCGATGCGGATGGTGCGGCAGTCGGCCTCCGAGCCAGCCGCTCCCACCCGCCGGGCGAGCGCGGTCGTCGCGTCGATCCAGGGCGCGCCAGCATCGTCGGGAACGAGCACCACGGAGCACGCGCCGGATCCTGCCGGCGCAGCCGCGGCATTGGCGACTTCGCACGCGGCCCATGCGGCGGCCGCCAGCAGGCCTCGCTCCATCCCATGGCGCACGACACCCATCCGCATTTCCTTCTCTCGCCATTGTATTCGCTCCGAAAGGCGGGCGCCTTCACGCTGCCTCGACGAAAGAAGAGAAGGAGTTGCCGGTAGCTCGAGTCTCTTGCTCGAGGTTCGACCAAGACCCTACGCCCTGCGCCGCGGGTGTGGGACAGGCGCCGCCCCTGCCCACACCAGCGGGACAAGCGGGACAAGATGAGCACGGGCGGCGGCCCGGCGACCACCTGCGGTAGGCCGGAGACCACTCTTGGTGGCCCAGAACCCAGACCCGAGGCGATCCTCGCGAAATGCGCGCTGCCGTCAGCGCTCGAGATCGTCGCCCTCGATCTGAGGCGGCAACGGGTCGGTGTTGTCGATCGTCGACGGCCGGTCGGGGATCGCGCGCACGACGTACTCGTTGCACCGAGCGCCGACGTTCTTGAGCAGCCCGTACGTGCTGTGCAAGGCGATGCCGTAGCGGCCCTTCGACGGATCCCACGTCTCGTACGCCCCGA
Source organism: Myxococcales bacterium (assembly GCA_021778125.1). Taxonomy (GTDB): domain Bacteria; phylum Myxococcota_A; class Polyangia; order Polyangiales; family Polyangiaceae; genus Palsa-1150. Next base: position 18,144 of record JAJYCT010000009.1, on the reverse strand, counting down.
GCGCATCGCGCTTGCCGGCGCACCACTCGCTGACATCGACCTTCTCGTCGTAGCGACATCGGCCCGTCACCGCCTCGTAGATGCAGTACCCCAGGACGTCTTCGTATCCGGAGGCGACGAGCGCATTCCAGACTGCGGCGTGGTCGGGGTGTGGTGCGGGACTCGTCGCGTGAGCCGGATCCTGCGCGCCGGCCGTGCCGCGTAGGCTCAGCCCACGCTCATTGCGCGAGAGCCAGTAGTCGACGCGCTCGGTCACCTGCGCCGACGTGAGCTTGGAGGAGCTCCCGAAATCCGACACGTTCACGCCAGTGACGCCGAGGCGTTGCATGGCGTCCATGAACTCGCGCACACGAGCCTCGCCGAAGCTCTGGACGGAGAGCGGGTACATGTGTGATCCCGGGTGCCAGGCGTCCGTCTGGCCGTTGACGAGCTCGGATCGCACGAACGAGCTGTCCCCGTGGGTCATCAGCTCGATGTACACGGGCCGTCCCTCGGACACGGCCTGGAGGATCGCGCCGGCCATCCCGATGGTCTCGTCATCAGGATGCGCGGCGAAGAACACGATGGGGCCCCTTGTCCTTGCATGCGTGTGCCCATCTGGCACAGCGTCGGCTACCTCGTTGGCGCCGCCGGGTTGGACTGCGCAGGAGAGTACGCCGAGGGCGAGTGTGCAGGGGAGGGCGAAGGGAGTGTCGAATCGCTGGAAAAACATGGGAATCCAGGAAGGAGGGAGGGCGCGCACGACGCCCATTCGCATTTCCTTCTCATCCTGCTCTCGTCACTCTTATTCGCTCCGAGGGGCGGGCGCCTTCACGCTGCATCGACGAAGAAGCTCGACGAAAGAGAGAACCACTTGTGCCCTGCGCCGTGGCGGAGCGGCGCCGCTCCTGCCCACACCAGCGGGAGAAGGTTCCGCGCAGGTCAAGCTAGTGCGGCATCTGTGCGCATTCCCACTTGGGGCCGCGCTTGCTCTCGGTGAGGCACGCACGGAAGCTGCGGCGCGCCTGGGCAAGGTCGCCCTTCTCCTGGTAGGCGGCGCCCAGGATGAGCCACGCTTCGGCGTCGCTCGGATCGAGAGTGACGGACTGCTCGCCGGCCTCGATGGCGTCGGCGACCTTGCCGCGCTCCAGGGCGAGCCGCGAAGCGTGCTTGGCCCTCGCGGCCTCTTTCGGATCGGGCTCGGGGGCGACCATGTCCGCGGGGGACGACGCGGCCGGATCGGGCTGTGCGGCGGCCGGCGCGGGCTCGGTCTGGGCTGGCGCAGTGGCCTCCGCACGCTGCGGCACAAGCTGGGGGGCTGCCGACTCCCGACGCGCCGCGGACTCGGCGTGGTTGCGCGCCACGGCGACCTTCATGAGCGCCACCAGGCACAGGGCCGATGCTGCTCCAACCACGAGGCGAACGTACTTCTGCAGCTGCGCGCGCCGCCGCGCCACGGCGGGGGCCATCTTTGGCGCCATGCGCGGGTCGTTCTCGCCCGGTTCGCCTCGTATTCCTTCTCCCGTCACGGTCTCTAACTGTCTTCGACCCGAGAGGCGGGTGCCTTCACGCGGCTCGGACGAAAAAGACAAAGAAAAAATGAAGGTCGCCCGCCCCACGAGCAAACATGAAGTGGAGGCCGACAGCGCGTCGCGTCGCCTCGATGGAGGTCCCCCATGCGCTCAGCTCTCATTTCGTCGGTTGCCCTTCTCGCGGTCGTCGCAGGCGGGTGCGCCTCGAGGACAGGGACGGGCGGTCCCGTCCCTCAAAGCGCCGTCAGTGGCACGGCCGCGCTGTCGAGCTTCCCGTCGCCGGCCCGGAGCCTGTCGGCGACTGACGAGACAGGTCGGACTTCGAGCGCGGCCCTGGCCGCGGACGGGGGGTTCTCGCTGGCGCTCGCCAAGGGACACACCTACAAGCTGTCGCTGAAGACCGACCACGGAGCCGTGCCGCTCGTGTTTCCACGCCAGACGGGTCGGCTCGACGCCTCGTTCGTCCTCGGCACCGACGGGGCCCGCATCGCGCTCGGTGCCGTGCACTATCTGCCCGGCGCGCCCAAGGGCGGATTTCACGTCCTGGTCGCCGCCCACGGCTCGACCCAGCAGGGGAGCAACTGCACCGACTGCGTGAACGACGATCAGCAGACGAGCTGCGAGGACAACGGCGGCGGCGAGGGCAAGGGCTCCGAGGGAGAGTCGGCGCCGGGGACCGAGTCGGGCAGCGCATCGTCCGGTGGCGGCGGCGCAGGCGACAACGCCGAGCAGGCCGACGGGAGCGCCGAGATGGCCGTCGGCGACCAGAACGCGCCCGATCAGGCAACCGGCTGCGACAACCAGGACGGCCAGCAGGGCGGCAACGACAACGTCGAGCAGACGGGCGAGCACTGATCGGCCAGCAGCTTGCCTCGGACCCGGCGCCGCTCGCCCCCCTCCCCAGCCCTGCGAGCGCGTGCCAGGTCCGAGGCGCAGTTCTCTATCCCTCTCTCACCTTGACGGCGCAGAGCCGAAGGAGGCTTCGATGACATCGATCCGAGTTAGGCCGGTGGTGGTCGCATGGTTCGCCGCGTCGGTCTGCGCGTGCGCGAGCTCGGGCCCGGCGCCGCAGCACGACGGCGGATACATTCACGACGCCAGCGGGTGGGATGTCTCGACGCCTGAGGACTCCGGCATGCCCGACACGAGCATCTCGCACGACGCCGGCATGCCCGACACGAGTATCTCGCACGATGCCGGGCCCCACGACGCCGGGGAGGATGCCGACGCGGCGATCAAGGATGCGGCAAGGGGATGATGAGAGTCAGCCGAGTCGCGGGCAGGACGGGCGGGCTGCTGCTGAGCCTCGTGGCGGTCGTTGCGAGCTGCGGAGGCAGAGCCGCCATTGGCGCTGGAGACGGTGGCTCCACCACGCAACCGGACGGCGGTTCCTGCGCGGCCAAGACCTGCGCCGATCTCGGCGCCACGTGCGGCAAGGCGGCCGACGGCTGCGGCGGCGTCCTCAACTGCGGCGCGTGCCAGCAAGGCCAGGTGTGCGGAGGCGGCGGCCCCAACCAGTGCGGCAACGGCACGTGCGTGCCCGGGACGTGCGCGGAGCAGAAGGCGAGCTGCGGCGGCGTCTCGGACGGGTGCGGCGCGGTCCTCGACTGCGGCAAGTGCGCGGCCCCCGCGACCTGCGGCGGCGCGGGCGTCGCCAACCAGTGCGGTTGCCGGCCCACGACGTGCCAGGCGCAGGGGGCCGACTGCGGAACCATGCCCGATGGCTGCGGCGCGACGGTGTCGTGCGGCTCGTGCCCGTCGGGGCAGATCTGCGGGGGCAACGGGACGAACCGCTGCGGGGCCGCGCCGTGCACTCCCAAGACGTGCGCCCAGCAAGGGGCGAGCTGCGGCACCGTGTCCGACGGGTGCGGGAGCGTCCTGGCCTGCGGATCGTGCCCCCCGCCCGCCACGTGCGGCGGCAGCGGCGCGCCCAACCAGTGCGGGTGCCTGCCCACCAGCTGCGGCGCCAGGGGAGCCGACTGCGGGTCGATCACCGACGGCTGCGGCGGGCGCCTCGACTGCGGCGCCTGCACGCCCCCGATGACCTGTGGCGGCACGGGTACGGCGAACCTGTGCGGCTGCAAGACGACGTCGTGCGCCGCGCTCGGCGCGACGTGCGGCACCATCCTCGACGGCTGCGGAGGTACCGTGGGCTGCGGAGCCTGCCCGGCCGGCCAGACCTGCGGCGGCGGCGGGCCGAACGGCTGCGGCACCGCGACGTGCGTTCCGATGGCCTGCAAGGATCTGAACTACGACTGCGGCAAGGTCTCCGACGGGTGCAGCCAGGTGCTCGACTGCGGGAACTGCGGCCCGGGAGGCGTGTGTCAGGGCGGGCAGTGCACGAACGGCTGACGCGCCGGGCACTCCCCGTTCCATACTGCACCTCCGGCTCGCTGACGATCGAGGCGGCGTCGTTCGCGATCTATCTCTGCCCGCCGGCCCTGGCGCTCGCGGTCGCCGTCGCCACAGGCGCACTGGGATCCACCGGCGTTGCGTACTGCCTGGTCTGGCTCGGCGCCGAGTGCGCGGTGGCCCTCGCCGCGGCGTGCAGCGAGGAGGACGCGAGCGCACGCTCGCTCGTGGGGCAGGTCGGGACGATGACCGTGTGCCTGTTCATCCATTTCCGTGGTCAGATCGATCCGGCCGTGATTGATGGCGCGGCAAACCTCGAGATCGTCGCGTCCGCCGTCGGCGGCGCGGTCGCGGGGGGCATGCTCGCGGCGTGGCAGTGCTCGCTCGCGCGGGTCGTCCTGCAGGCGACGACGAGCCTGTCTCACGACGCGGTCGATCGGTTGCTCGTCTCGGCTGCGGCGAGGCTCGCGGTTCAGAGCTGGGCGATGGGTGCCTTGCTGGCATGGCTCGGCGCCCCGCTCGCTGGCGGCGTCCTGCCGGCCATCGCGACGCCCCTCTGCGCCGTGGTCTGGAGCGCCACGCGCCGCCGCCGCCTTGCCCTGCACGGCTGGCTCTCGCGGGTCGACGCAGGAGGCATCGTCGGCTGGCGGATCGTCGAGTGCCGCCCGGCGTGGGTGAGCATCGAACTGCAACCGTTGACCGGACGGGGGCCCGCAGCGCAGTACTGCCGGGTGCTCGCGACCGCGATGCCCGGGCGACATCCCTTCCGCGAGCCCGAAGCGGTCGTCCCGGTGGCCCTCGTCGCATGATGCGCGTCGGGCCTTGTGCGGACGACGCCAGCCTGCCGATCCTGAATCTTCAAACCGTCGTCGACGGCGGACGCGACGAGGACAGCGTGCTCGTGCGGGTGCCATGAGAATCGCTGGCCAGGGGGCGGGGCCGACCGAGCAGCTACTGCGTCCTCGCGCACCGGAAGCCGATCTCGGGCTCGCGAAACGACGGCGAGCCGAACCCGCGGCGCGGTGGGCTCAAGCCACCCGAGTCGTCCTCGAAGCCGCCGCCCCGGTACACCCGGGCGGCGAGGGCAGGACTTAGGTTGGCGCAATCGGTGCCAAGCGTGTAGCTGGCGGCCCAGTCGAGGTTCCACTCCCAGACATCACCCGCCATATCGAGCTGACCCCAGAGCCCAGCTCCCTGCGATGCATGACCTACCGGCGCGATGTTCGAGACGCCGCTGCAACTGCCCGAGCCGCTCGGGTAGTAGCAGCTGTAGATCGCGTAGTCGCACCCCGCCCCCGGGCACGCCGTCGCGGGCGGCGCGGGCGCACCACCGGGAGCGATCGCGCGGTTGCCCCACGGGTACTCGCGCTCCTCGCTCCCGCCCGCCGCCACGTACTCCCACTCTGCTTCGCTCGGGAGGAAACCACCGTCCCAGATACAGAACGCGTACGACTCCCACCAGTTGACGCAGTTGATGGGCAGGCTCTCCTGGCTGCCAGGCGTGTCGGTCCAGGTGCTGTAGGGACTGCACGAATCGAGGTTGCTGTTGGTCGGGTCGATGTCGGTCGTGTTGTTCCAGTCCGTGGCGTCCCAGCCCGGCTCGTAGCCTCCCTCGCTACCGCTGTTGGCGAGGCCTTGGCCGCCGCTCAAGTGCGTGTGCTTGCCCGAGCCTGGCGCGGGCACGCCGCCCTCGCCGCCCTCGTCGACCTCACCGACCAGCTCATCGAGGTCGCGGGCAAGTTCGTCACCTACGCCCTCGTCCCCGAGAGCGCGTACTCGGTCCTGGTCAGCCGCTCGAAGAGCAAGTGCAAGATCAGCATCGGCTACAACCCGTGGTCGCCCGAAAGGGACCATTCGATCATGACGGCGAGGGTACGCCATCGAGGCAAGGAGAGGAGAGGGCGCCAAGCCGCAGGGCCGCCAGGTTGGTCGTGCTGTCCTCTCTTGGCGTCCTTCGCGGCTTGACTGGTCTCCGCCTTCCATGGAGCCCGCCGGCAGGTGGCGGCGTTCATGAAGAACCGGGGGTAGGACTGGCCCCGGCGCGCTCCTACTGCGCCGTGGACGCACCAGCGGGAGGTTCGCCCAGCCTCGCATAGTCGCCCCGGGCGAGCCGCGCCTGGCCTTCGGCGACGCGCGCGCGAAGCGAATCGGCGTGGCTCTCCGCCCACCGGGAGGCGCTCGCCGGATCGATCTCGAGCGGGATCAGCGTCGCGAGCCGAGCCTCGTCCGGCGCCACCGCCGCGAAGTGGGGAAGGACGGCCGACCGGTAGAAGGGCCGAGGCCCGGTGGTGAGCTGGACCTCGTAGGTCCGCCCGGCCGCGAGAGACGCCTTCATCGCGGCGTTCACCTGCGGGCCGAGCAGGTTGGGCGTCCACGGGCTCCACTCGAAGAAGGCGTGCTCGCCGGCGGGCAGGTCGATCGCGAACCAGGAGCCCCATTCCAGCGCGCCGAGCACGCCCCCCTTCTCGTCAATGACGTAGAACGCGTCGCTCGGACTGCCGAAATCGAAGCTCCTCTCGTCGACGACGAAGAAGACCACCCTCGCCCGTCCCTCGGGCGGCGGGCCGGCGAGCGATCTGCCCGGCGCGGCGACCTTGCGCATCGGGGCGAGCTGGGCCCCGCAGGCTCCCAGGAGCAGCGCGAAGAGCAGGATGCGCGATCCCCGTGCAGCCCCCGTCCACATGGTGGCGCATCTACCACACGGTTCGTGGGGGCGCCAGGCACCGACGTCGGCTTGCCCGACGACCGAGGATGATTCGTCGTCGGCGTCACCCCACTGCTCGGCCGTCGGGCTCGATCCGTTGCTCGGCCAAGCGCGCAAGAGGAAGAGATCGGGATCGCCCGCCGCCGGGGCCCCCGCTCGGTGGCTCAGGGCAGGGTGACGGTCTCGGCCTCGGCTCCGCCGCCTGCCCGTCGCCGGGGCCTGCGACCCACTCGAAGCGCTCGCCCGTGGTCGGCGATGCGGGCGCCACGATCGTGTTCACGACGCACGACGATCGTCAGGCGAGGCGCGCGGTCGGAACGCCCGGCGAGCTCGGTCCGGCCGTCGTCGCGCTGCTCGTGTCGGCGGCGCCCTCCGTACAACCGGCACCCGCTCGCCCCGACTCGGCTCCGCCCGCGAGCCCCACCCCTGGAGAAGTCCTGCCGCCGCCTGCAGCGGAGGCTTCGTCCTCCGCGCACCTCGATATCGCCGGTTCGGTCGGCGCTCGCGTCGCCGGTCCCGGTAGCTTCGTTTCGCCCGACGTCGGCATCCTTGCGAGCCTGACCCTTTCTCACTGGGAGATCGGCGTGCTCGCCCAGTGGGACCCGGCTCAGTCGCCGCTGCAGGCGAGCGCGCCGGCGGGGTTCGCGATGTCGACCTTCGACGTCGGTGTGCTCATGGGACGAAGGCAACCCGTCGGTGGCATCGAGTTGCTGGGGGGCGTGATGGCAGCGGTGAGCGTGACCAGCGAGCAAGGCGCGGACACGGGCGGCAGCGGAGCAACCGGTGGACCCTCCAGCGCCGAGCCGCGCGTCGGAGCGTACGCCGGCGTCGTGTTCCCGCGCCGGTCGCGGCTTCGGGTGCGGTCGATGCTCGGCGCGGACCTGGCCGCTTCGCGCATCGGCCGAATGCTCGTCAAGCTCCGTGCCGGGAACCTCGCAGGCTACGTCGACCAGTCGGCGAGCCCTCTCGGCCGGCGGCGCCACGTCAACGCAACCAGGTCGGGGGCGTTGCCCCGGGCTGCGTGTGGGGCGCCGGTGTCTTACTCGCCAGGCCCTGCTCGTGCTCCGCCGAGTCACCGAGCACCTTTCGGGGGAGCACACCCTTGAGTACGCCTTTCAGGAAGTGACCGACGCCGCTCTGGAGCTTCTGGCTGGGGACCATGCTTCGCTTCGCGTCGTCGATGCTTCCCGAAGGGGCGTGAACATCGCCAAGGCCCAGGGTGGCAACAAGGTCGCGCGGGCGATGGTCTTGGGGCTCGACGAGGAACCACCTTGACAGCGCGGGTAGTGGGCGCTTACGCGGGAGCGACCATGAAGGCCCTGCCCGGAGGGGAGCTGGAGTACGCCGTGCTGAGCGCCCTCATCGACGCCGGCCGTGCGACCGTTCGTGACCTTCACGAGCGCGTCGGCAAGCGCGACGCTCTCGCCTACACGACCACGGCGAAGGTGCTCGATCGGCTGCACGACAAGGGCCTCGTCAAGCGGGAGCGGATTGGGATCGCCCTGTCGTACACCTCACGGGTGTCTCGGGCGGTGCTGGAACGTGCCCGTGCCAAGCGGATGCTCACCGAGCTTCTCGCGTCTGCTCCCGACCCTGCCGTCGCCGGTCTGGTCGATGCGGTCGAGTCGATCGACCCCGAGCTTCTCGATCGGCTCGCAGTCGCCGTCGAGCAACGAAGGAAGGCCCGCCGTGGAACGTGAACTCACCCTCGCGACGCTGAGCCTGTCGGCGTGTGGCTCCGCGCTCCTGCTGTCGAGCAGCCTGCTTCCATCGGCGCAGTCCGGCGGCGGCGGGCAGGAGCTTGAGCATGCCTGTGCACGGCGCATGTGGAGCCCCCTCGTCTTCGCGCTACTGGTGTTCGCAGGCTTGCTCGGCTGGGGGCTGCAAGAACCTGACATGACCAACGAGGCGCTGAGCCCCGTCGTTTGGGGGGTCGCTCTGGTCGTCTCCGCGATCTGGGGCCGCGCGGCCTTGAGGGCCGTTCTCTCGGTCGCTGCGGCGACAAGCCGGCCAGCGACCGGCGCATGCACGATCGGTCTGCTCCGCCCGCGCGTAGTTGTCGTTGAGAGCCTCGCCTCGCTCCTTGACGAATCCGAGCTGGGCGCGGTCCTGGAGCACGAGCGGGCGCACGTTCGGCACCGGGACCCGCTGCGCATCCTGCTGACGCAGTTCGTTGCCGACCTACAGTGGCCCGTGCCCTCGGCGGGCACTCTGCTCTCGGCTTGGCGCCATGCTCTCGAACTGGCGCGCGACGAGGAAGCGCGCGCACGAGGTGTCGATGGGGCCGACCTTGCGTCCGCCATCGTCAAGGCTGCTCGGTTTGCCGTCGGAAGGCGTGCAACGGCCGCAGCTCTCGTTGATGCTCCGCAGCTCGCCGATAGGGTGGCGCGCCTTCTCCAACCCGTGCCGACGTCGCGGGGGCCATGGACGTTCCGGCGGCTATCTGTCGTGCTCGCCTCGTCGCTCGCGGTGGCCGTGATCGTGGGCCACATCTTCGGCGAGCAGATCGTTCGAGCCGTGGCCGGAGTGGATTGATGGTCAGCGTGCGCGCTCGCCGACAACGTTGACACCGTCCGACGGTGGGCGGTACTGACTACGACGTGTGTCGTAGTATTGTTGCCGCAGGAGCCGTCGTGACCGTCGTGACCGCGAGTGCGGTGACGTCGGCAGGCGACCCGCCCCGTTCGCCCATCCCCGAGCCGATCTTCGGCGAAACGGCCACCGACATCGACGGGATCGAGAAGGGGGAACTGGAGGTCTCCGGCGATGCCGGCGAACTCCGATCGCGTCGCGCTGGAGCGCTGCTGCAACTTGCGAGCATCGAAGCTGAGTGGCTCGCCACCGAGCGTTTGGGGCTGCGACTGGAGCCATCCCTCGTGGGCAGCCAGGGCCCCGGCTTCGATTCGCGCACCGACCTGGGGGTCGGCACGACGGTCTCGTGGAAGCTCTTGCGGGATTCTTCCGACGACTTCTACTTGCAGGCGGAGGCAGGCGCGGAGTGGCCTCCGCGCGCAGACCGCTACCCGTCGCCAGACCAGCCCGGCCTGCCCTTCGCATTCGACTTGCGCGCCGCCTTCCGTCGCGGGCTCTGGACCTTGCGTGGCAGCGCGGGCGTCGGAGTCGGAGCCTCCGGCCCTCACGCCCCTCTGCGAGGCAGCCTTGCGGTGCTCGTTAGCCTCGACCGGTCCTCCCGAACGGGCTTCTTCGGGCTGGAGGCTCTGGCGGACGGCACATGGATCACGCCGGTGCTCGCCGCGCCCAACGTCGTCGCCGACCTGGCCCCGCTTGGACTCCCCGTGCGCCTCGGCGTCGCCCTGCCATGGTCGCCGGGTGCGGGCGACACGCAACCGTGGGTCGGCGTCTACCTGCGCCTCATCGTCGAGCCCCTTCGCGACGTGCGGCAGGATGGCGGGTGACACGACGTGACACGACCTGGGTGGACGATTCTGGGCACACTGCAACGCGACGACCTTTGCGGCCTCGGGCTTGGTTGACCGATGGCAACCTGCGCGGTAGGTGACGCCGCGTCTACGGCGCACGTCGTAGGTGCAGGGGTCCCGCATATGAAGAAGCAAGTGGCAACGGGAGGGCTGGTGGTGCTGGCGGTCGTGGCATGCGGCTCGGCCGGCCCGCAGGGGTTCCAGAACGAGACCTCGGGCGATGGCGGCACGGTTGCGACGGACTCGGGCTCGCCGAGCCTCACCGGCGACTCCGGTGTGGGCGGCCAGTTCGGGGGCGACGCCGGCCCGACCTTCGGCAGTAGCTGCAACGGCGCGGCAACGTCCGTGACCGGGACCGTGTACGCCCCGAACGGCACGGATCCCTTGCCGAACATCTACGTGTATGCGGCGGCTCAAGTGAACCAGTTCCCGCCAGGGAACTACTGCAACCAGTGCAACAAGCCCTTGGACACCTGGTACTCGCACACGCAGACCGCTGCCGACGGGACCTTCTCGCTCGACCTCTCCGGTGTGCCCTCCGGCGCCAACATCACGTTTGTCATCAACGTCGGCCGGTTCCGCAAGGCCACCCAGCTTCCGGTCAAGTGTGGCGTGAACACCGCCGCCGCATCGGCCACGACGCTGCCCGGCAAGTCGGCCGACGGCGACATCCCCAAGATCGCCGTCTCGACGGGTAACTCGGATCATCTCGACCAGATCCTCAGCGCGCTCGGGATCACCGAGTACGACTGCTACGAGGGGCGAGCATCCACGAGCAGCATGCCCACATGCTCGCCCATCGACACGGTGGCCAACCTGCTCTCGAAGACGTCGGTCAAGACCATCGACGACTACCACCTGCTGTTCGTGAGCTGCGCTCCCAACGCCTACAAGACCTTCGGCTCGCCGACGATCGCCTCGAACACCACCGCCTTCGTCACGGCGGGCGGGCGCCTCTTCGCGACCGACATGTCCTACGACTACGTGGCGCAGGCGTTCCCGTCCGAGATCACGTGGATGGGGCCGAGCGGCTCGCCCCAGCCCGTCGATGGCGCGAACGTGGGCGTGGGCGGCTCGTACACCGGCAACGTGGACGACCCCCAGCTCTCCGCGTGGCTGAACAAGCTCGGCGCGACGACCGGCACCACGGTCCCGCTGCAAGGGTTCCTCAACCCGTGGTCGGTGCAGGCGTCGCTGCCCAAGGCGTCCACGCTCATCGTGGACGGGACGGTGAGCTACACGGGCGGCGGCAGCGATGTCCCGCTGACGACCGAGTTCGACGTATCGAGCTGCGGTCGCGTCATCTACAGCTCGTACCACACGGCCGGCGGCAACGTGACCCCCGGCAACCTCCTTCCGCAGGAGCGCATCCTTGAATACCTGATGTTTGAGGTCGCCACCTGCGTGACGCCGCCTGCCCAGTAGTCCTCGTTGATCCAAGAAGCGCCGCCGCGAGGGGATGCGGCAACCCGGAGAAATCCACATCATGCGCATCTCGCTCATCCTAACCACAAGCCTGACCGTCACGGTCGCTGCCGCCATCGGCTGGTCGGCCGGCTGCGGGGGAACGACCACAAACGCCACCTTCGCAGACGGCGGTGGGGGCGGTGCTGATGGCACCGCAACCGGCGACGGGCCGAACGCCTCCGCATGTCCGCCGTGCACCACGGACAAGGATTGCAACGACGGGGCCTGCGCCCAGTTCCAAGGCGACTCCTTCTGCGCACCGGCGTGCCCCAAGGGCAACGAGTGCGCGAGCGATCGGACGTGCCTTTCGGAGACGAGCGTCTCGGGCAACCAGGTGAGCGTCTGCGTCCCGAACGGAAACGTCTGTGGTCCGAGCGTCGGACCAAAGAGCGATGGCGGACTGCCGCCCGGTTGCGACGCGGGCTCGGCGCCGCCCAGCACGTGCGGCACGCTGGTCGGGCCAAACACCTCGGCTGGCTGCTCCTCGTGCTCGGGGAGCAACTGCCAGCCCAATGGCTGCTACGGGGGCTGGTGGTGCGACACCTCGACCAACAAGTGCCACGCGCCTCCATCGAACTGCTCTGGCGCGCTGGACGCGGGGGGCGGCGGTAGCGGGTGTGGCAGCAGCAGCGGTGGCGGTCTATTCGACGCAGGGACGGGACCGATCACCGGCAGCGTCGGGCCGTCCGGCGGATCCGTCTCGCGCCTCTTCTTCAGCGTCATTGGCGATACGCGTCCGGCGAACATCGACGACACGAGCGGCTACCCCACCGCAATCATCAACCAGCTCTACACGGACGTCTCGAGCCTCAACCCCGCGCCTCTCTTCTCGCTCTCGACGGGAGACTACATGTTCGCCTCCACGAGCGGCGGCCAAGCATCCCCGCAGCTGGATCTCTACCTGGCGGCGCGAGCGAAGTTCTCGGGCACGTTCTTCCCGGCGATGGGCAACCACGAGTGCACGGGCGCCACGGCATCCAACTGCGGCACGGGCAACCAGGACGGCGTGACCGACAACTACACGCAGTTCATGGCCAAGATGCTCGGGCCGATCCAGAAGACCGCGCCGTACTACTCGGTCAACATCAACGCGAGCGACAACTCCTGGACCAGCAAGTTCGTGTTCGTCGCAGCGAACGCCTGGGACTCCAAGCAGGCGAGCTGGCTGCAAGGCGTGATGGGGCAGAAGACGACCTACACCTTCGTCTTGCGGCACGAGTCTTCGTCGGCCAGTACCGCGCCCGGCGTTAGCCCCTCCGACCAGATCATCAACGCCTCCGCGTACACGCTTCTCATCGTGGGCCACTCGCACACCTACGATCATCCGAGCCAGAAGGAGGTGCTCTTCGGCAACGGGGGTGCGCCACTCTCGGGCTCGGCCAACTACGGCTACGGCGTCTTCACGCAGCGTCAGGATGGGGCCATCGTGGTCGATGCCGTGGACTACCAGTCGAACCAGGCCGACCCAAGCTTCCACTTCGCCGTGAAGCCCGACGGCACGCCGACGCAGTAACAGAAGCAACGGCCCGCTAAGGGCCCAGGAAGCTGGCCCCTCGGGGCACCGCTTCGGCAGTACGGGTTGCGCAGGCACTCGCTTCACCGCCAGACGCCCAGCTTCTTGCTCACCGATCTGGGGGAGCGGCGCGGTGACGCGATCCTGGGCCTATAGCGGGCCGTTGAACAGAAGTGCGCGCGTGGACGACCACGACGGTTCGCTCGCCTAACGTGTGATCGACGAACGCGGGCTCACGGGGCCCTGCGCTTGAAGAAGACCGAGGTCACCTCCCGCAGGCGCTCCCCCCCCTCGATGGGGGACAGATCGCTTGTGACCCACTCGAACTTCAGTCGCCCGCGGCGGTTGAGACGGGGCAACGGGACCTTCGTGCCGTCCTCCCTGTGCGCCCCGTGATTTCGACGGTGCGCCCCCGGTGTTCCGACCACGGACGTGTCCGGGCCGAGCGAGGCGCCGTCGCTCAGGAGCGTGCGCAGCTTCCACGCGCGCGCGGCCCTCGGCGCTATCGGGTGGGATGCGCCAAGTTCTCTTGTGCCGGGTCATGGTCACGGCAACCAGAGTGAGGCGAGCACGCAGAGCCAACCGCAAACCGGCCTTCAAGGGCGCGGAACCCGCGTCGCCGTCACGCGCGGCCGTCATTGCGTCGCGTGACCGTCAGGCGTGACGGCGAACGTATCGATAGGCGCAGCACCGCCGAGTTCGTGCTCGGTCGCTTGGATGTTTCCGTCCGGGCGCTGCTCGACGTACAGGTAGCCGTACATCCCTTCGTCGAGCGGCGCGCCCGCGTTGCCAGTGATCACGCGATTCGGCGTCAGCCGGGCGTACTCGTGCACGTGGCCGAAGAGAAGAAGCGTGACCGGGTAGTTGTTGAGGATGGTGTCCGAGCCCGCGATGCCCTCGGCTGACGATGGATGCCCCGCATCAGGGGTCGGGTGATGCCGGATGATGAACGTGTAGCGGGTCTGGAGGGCCATCGTCTGGGTTAGCCATTGCGCCTGCGTGTCGTTCCAAGCGTTGACTGCTACGAAGACGAACTTCGCGTCACCCATGTCTGTGTGCACGATGAACGAGAACCACGGCACCTTCGTCCACGGCAGGAGCATGGAGAGGTAGGTCGTGATGTTGACCGACTCGTCCAGGTTCGGGCAGTTCACGTCCGTGAAGCTCTGGCACTCGTGGTTGCCCATGGCGTGGAAGATGGGCGACGTGAAGGTCTTCTCGTCGTCCAAGAGGGCCTGAAGCTGGCCGGTCGCCGACGAGGGGATGTACTCCACGAACATGTAGTCACCCGTCGCGACGGCGAACTCGGGTCCGAGCGTGGCCATCTCTCCCACGATCGACTTGACCGTGGCGTTCGGGTACGCGAAGTCCTCGTCGGGAAGTGCCGGGCGGATGTCGCCGAACGCCGTGAAGGCCAGCCGGTTGACGGTGCCGCCGCCGCCGCGGGGATCAATGGTGCCGCTCGGCCGCCCGGCTTCGGCATCGATCGAAGCCTCCTGACCCGTCCAGGCGTCGTGCCCGCGATCGGAGTCCGCAACCCCGGCATCCACGTTGAGCGCGCCTGCGTCCGCGCTCACGTGATCGCCGGCTCCGCAGCCGCCCATCGCTGTCGCGATCGAGAGCACGAGCGCGCGCCTCATCTCCAACCCTCCTGCCACAACGACTGCAATCATACCATGGCGGGGCACATAGCTGGGCCGTCCCGTAGACGTGAAGGCGAACCCGAGGGGATGGGAGCTGGCGGGCGGCGTGCGCCGCGTTGGTCACGAGGTTCATGACGATCTGCCCGAGCAGCCGCGGATCGGCGCGCGCGACAACGGCCCCGTCGATCAGCTCCTGCACGTCGATGCCTCGAAGCTCACCGGACGCCCACTGGCGAATGTCATGCACGACCGAGGAGAGATCGACGTTCTCGACGCGGCTGCCGTGTCCCGTTTGGGCCAGATCGCGCGCCGTGGACAGGACGCCCTTGATGCGGTCGAGGGCGGTCTGCATGTCGACGAGCGCGTCCTGTACTTGCCCCCGTGACGTGGGCGACAGTCGCCCACGCGCAGGTTCGTTCACCTTGGCGGTTGGACCGCCAAGGGCACCGTCAGCCTGCAGAAACCACTCGAGGCTCTCGCGGACCGACGCGAAGTTCGCGCAGAGCACGGCCAGCGGGTTGCTCACCTCGTGCGTGAAGCCCCACGGTGGAGCGGCCCGGATGGCGATCGACGGTCCTGGGGCGCGGGCGTTGGCGCGCGGCGTTGCCTGCCCAAAGGGCGGGCAGTACGGTGGTTCACATGGCGAGGTCGGCGTGAAGTCTCGGGCGTGTGTCGTCTGCGTCGTCGTGGGCACGCTCATGGCCTGCACGCCGCAGGTGGCAACTCGCCCGCACGGTTCGTCCGCCGCCGTTCCGGGCGCGTGTCGGACCTCGCCTGCAGACGACGCGTGCGACGTGTGCACGGCCGCGAAGTGCTGCCCCGAGGAGAGTGCCTGCATGTCCGACTCGGCGTGCAAGGCGGCGGACGACACGCTCGACGCCTGCGAGGCGAAGGCAGAGAAGGCCGGTAGCGGCTTGCCCGCCTGCTACGACGCGTTCGGGGCGACGGGCTCGATCGCAAAGGTGCGGGCCGACTGCATCCGGTCGAGCTGCTCGAAGCAGTGCCTGTCGACATGACGACGGTGCGCCTCCACCCGCTTCGTCGCGCTCGTCGCGCCTCTGGCCCTTGCTCCGGTTGCGCCATCTCGATGCCGCCCGCCGCCACCGCTGCGGGCGTCCATCCAGATCGATGGAAACGGCGAAGCCCGAGAGGCGACACCATCGAGCTTGGGTCCGGCGTCCGTGCAAGGGTCACCAAGCGTGACGATCGCCGGCGTGATACGGAAAGCGCGGCACCCG
Source organism: Myxococcales bacterium (assembly GCA_021778125.1). Classification (GTDB taxonomy): domain Bacteria; phylum Myxococcota_A; class Polyangia; order Polyangiales; family Polyangiaceae; genus Palsa-1150. The sequence continues at coordinate 2,276 of JAJYCT010000009.1, read as the reverse complement.
AGATGGGTGCCGCGCGGAAGAAAGATGCTCTTTGTCACCGCCGCGGAGCGCGGCGGTCGTTGTGCGCCGGGGGCGGATCGGGCTCGCCCTCGCGAGCCTCCGCGTCCCGGATGTGAAGCCGCCCGTCGACGGGCAGCGCGTCAAGGACGACGTTCCAGCTGTGGTCCTTGTTCTCGAACGCGGCGCCAATCTTGAGCCAGAAGGGCTTCGCGTTCTCGCCCTTGTCGATGATGGTGAAGACGTCCTTGCGATTCGACATGATGGTCCTCCGTTTCAGTTGGTCGTGGCGAGGTAGGTGCCGGCGGCCCGCTCGAGGTCGAAGCGGACCTCGGGCGACAGCGCCTGGGCGGAAAGGGTGATGGCCTGCGAGATGCCGAACGCGGTGGGCTCGGGCTCGCGGGCGTAGGCGTCGAGGATGGAGCGGACGTGGCGCTCGGGCAGATCTGCGAAAGCGAGCACCTGGCGCACCACCCCCTCGATGTCGGTCACGGGGCGGTCGCGGGCGGCGCGGAGCGTGGCCGCCCCCTGGGCGAGGCGGGCGGGCAGCCTGTCGAGCTGCGACGCGAGAAGCTCGCGGAGCTTGCCGAGGTCGAGCGCGCGATGCCGGCGCTTCAGAAGGAGCGCGTCCGGCAAGGGCGCGGTCATCCCGTTCTTGCAGACGAGCCGCGTGAGGTGCAGCGACAGGAGCAGGCTCGCGAACCCCACGCCCGAGTTGCGGACGAGGATGCCGCCCCACAGGTCGCCGACGTCGCCCGGTCCGCCGGGCCGGTACGCCTCGCCGACCTTCACGACGTAGCTCACGGTCCGGTCGGTCATGTCCGAACGCACGATCTTGAGCTCGGGGTCTGCCGGCTCGAGGACCGTCGCGAGCGTCTGCGCGAGCCTCGAATCCGACACGGGCGAGTAGCCCGGGGTCACGAAGGCGCGGAGCGTCCCGTGGGTCCCGTCGCCGTTCGCGACGCGGCTCGTGCGCAGGCGGACCGTGTTGGTCGCCCGGGCGAAGCGGCGGTTCATCTCGTCCGCGCGCTCGACCGGGCTCGCGTTCTCGAACCAGCGGTCATAACGAACCCCAACCAGGGCCGCGCACTGGCGCCGGCTCCAGTCCGTGAAGCCGAACAGGCCAAGGCGCGGGACCTCGAGGGTCTCGGCCTCGGTCATGCGCAGCGCCGTGAGCGGCAGGACGACGTCCGGATTGTCCTGAGCCTCGGCGCGTTCGAAGACGCGCGCGAGGTCATGCAGGGTCCTGGGGCGTTCGCGAGCCGGCTGCTCGGCGTGCCCGGGCGTGAGAGTTTCCAAGGTGCGTGAAACGATCGAACCAACGTGTTCCATAACTTCCTCCCTCTTGGGGAACCGACAGACACAGCGCGCGAGCAGGAGCGCTCCCGGGCTGTGGGATCGGGCGCGGGGAGTGAAGAAGGGCCTCGGAGGCGTGGGGCAGAACCCACGCCTCCGAGACGCGTACGAGAAGGAGCAACGGCCTTGCGGGACGGTCGGAAGCATCGTCCCTCAGGACGGGCAGCCGCCGATCGCTCGGGGACAAGGAGCGAGGATCAGAACGACGGCGAGACCGCGTCCGCCGCGGTGCGGAGGACAGGGAGCGACGGTCGGATTAGGGGGCGATCCTCGAGGCCCAGCTTCCTGCACGCACCCTCGAACTCGCAATCGCGACACAAGTAGGGGCTGGGCGAGGGCGGGAAGTGACGAGCCGCGATGGCGGCTTCGATCTCGGCGGCGGCACGGAGCCACCACCGGAGATCGCTCTGCGAACGCGAGACGACGAACGTCTCCACGCGCGGCTCGCGCTTGAGCTTCACGATGACGTGCACCTCGACGATCGACTCGTCGGTTGACGATGACGTCGTCGCGAAGTTGTACGCACCGATCTGGAGCTGGCGCGCGAGTTCGAACTCGGACCAGGACTTCGCGGCCGTCTTGAGCTCGACGACTCGGTCTTCCAAGACGAAGTCGAAGAAGCCTTTGAGCGGCCGGCCGAGCACCTCGCCCGTCGCCGGATCCACGAGCGGGACCTGGAAGGCCTGCTCGACGCCGACGACGGGGAGCGATGCGTGGGCCGTGAGGTACGCCCGGAGGTAGCGCAGGCTGTCGGCCTCCAGCTCCTCAGGTGTCGTCTCCTTCCAGCGAATGTCCTGTTCGACGATCTCGGCGCAGAGGTCGGCACGAAGCACCGACTCCGCGTCCTCCATCGTCGGCTCGCGGCCCTCGAGCCGCTCGGAGAAGAACCACCCGGCGGCCCCGTGCACGGCCGAGCCGAGCAC